>JBGTEU010000061.1:0-8224 GCA_041747595.1 Bythopirellula sp. | reverse complement strand
TCGTCGTGATCGACGCTTGTCCGTAGCCAAGAACGTTGTTCGCACTCTACGGGACCACTGTGACGAATATGCCAAGTTGGTTGCTGCGGGGAACGAATTGGGAACCTCGCGTGACGACCTTGCCGAAGGAATTCGAATCTTCACGCATAAGCGCTGGGTTATTGTCTTTCGACCCACGGAGAACGGGATCGATGTGCTGCGAATCTTTGACGGCAGTCGCGACTACGTACATCTCTTTCAACGAGAATTTGAAGATTAATTCTACTCGACCTACAAATCAAAATTGAACGTCCGTTTGACGTAGCGCCACATGCGGCTCGCCAGGGTGCGGGGTTCGGTTTTGACGCGGGCGGTGCCCGTCAGGCCGTTGCGGAACAGGCCCAGCGAATTATCCAAGCGGACTTCCGCCTGATAAGAAGTGGTGAGCGGCTTCACCGCCCCGCTGGGATCGTGTTGCGCGGGAACGGCCCCTCCCGACGTGCTGGCCAGGCGTGGGCTGACCATTTCCATTTGATCGTCGGCCACCGATTGCAGGGTACTGATAAACACGTGGTAGGCCGACTCGTTGAACATGAGCCGTACCTCCTGGCCTTCTTTCACCAGGTCCAAATCGCGTTGATTGATCACGAGCACGGCATCCCACTCGTTGGGATCGCCGATTTGGCAGAACAGGTTTTCATTGCCGTCGGGGGAAAACGTCGCGCCCAGGTTTTTCTCTTCCATCGGCCAGCCCGACCAACCGGCAAGTTCCACCTGTTGATCGCCGCCGGTGTCGGCACGGTAGGGGGGCGGAATCACCGTGCCGGCGCGGGGAGCATGCAGTTCCAAACGTTTCACGTCGCGAAGCTTTTGGTTCAATTGGTCATCTAGCGCCGCAAGCCGCTGACGAATCACTTCGATCTGCAGGCCGGCGTTCTGATCGTGAAATTGGAGCTGTTCATAGTTTTCAAGCTGCGCCTGGCTTGCCGCGCGTTGACCGCGGAGCTTTTCGATTTCTAATTCGAGATCGAGATTGCTGAGTTTTGCGAGCAATTGATCGTCTTCGACGTGCTCGCCTGGTTCGACGAAAACCTCTTCCAGCGTCCCTTCCACGTCGACGTAAACCGAGGCCGCGTCGCGGGGTTGCAGTTCAAATTCGCACATCACGCTTGAAGGGAACGGGATGAACCAAATACCCCCAAAAACAGCGGTCAAAAACGCCAGCGTGGCATACATCCGCACTTTTTTCACTTTGCTCAACCTCCCGGGGACGCGGAAAAACTTCCAAATCTTCCATAAGGGCATCACGACCATTCCGTAGATCGAAGCGAGCGCGATCAATTGGCCGATTATTTTCAGGCCGTAAGGCTCGAAGACCTTATTGAGAAAATACAGGATTGAAAGCAACACGACCCAGCGATAGAAAAACGACGCGACCGTGTAGAGGGCGAACAATCCTTGATGGCGGTGGGGAAGAAACGGATCTTCAGGTTCTTCGAGCCCCAGGCAGAGCCAACCGAGCTTGCGGTTAAGAATGGTGCTGGCCTTTTGGCGGAGATTGGGAATCTCCATGATGTCGCTCAAGATGTAATATCCGTCGTAGCGCAGCAGCGGATTGGCGTTGAACATGATCGTGCTCACCGAGCTGACAAACATTATGTTCAAACAAAGATAATTGAGAAAACCCGGCTCGCTGAACCACCAGATAAACGTGGCGACCGAAGCCATCACGACTTCGACGTACATCCCCGCCGCGCCAATCGCCGCGCGATGCCAGCGGTTGGGAAGCATCCAGGAATCCGACACGTTGCAATACAGGCACGGCGTGAGCACAAGGAACATGATGCCCATCTCGTGGCATTCGCCGCCAAAGTGCTTGCACGACAAGCCATGGCCGAATTCGTGAATGATTTTGGTCACGCATAAGACGCCCGCGATGAGAAGCCAATTCTGAGCCGCGAAGAAGGAATTGAACGACGGCAGCTTCGCCTGGAAGACGTCGAACTGGACGATCACGAGCGTTAAAGCACAGAACGCCAAGATCAACGAGCAGACCGTCGCTGGAGTGGTAAAAAACCAACGCACCAAGGGATAAATCGCGTTGAGAATCCGCTCGGGATCGATCCCTCGCAAGCGGAACGACAGGATGTTACTGAACGTTTGGATGAGCTCTTTGCGTTTCTTTTCATCGCGGCGTTTTTTGAGTTGCACCCCCTGCCCCGCCGAATCGGAGAGCACCAGCCCGCTGCGGTGCAACATGCCGATGAAATTCTGCAGTTCCTCGACGCGAATCGTCTGCGGCGGAAATTCCTTTTCGAATCGCTCCGCAATTTCTTCCAGGCTCGATTGGCCGTCGAGCATCTGCAGGACGGCAAACTCTTCCTCCTCGAAGCGAAAGTACTGCAGGCCCACCGGGTCCTTCACCACCCAATAAACCCGGCCTTGGTAGCGCTGACGGCGAGCCTTGAGGTCAGGCCGAGCGCGGATCGCAAGCTTCCGCGAGGAACTGGAAACAATGCTGGTAGAAAGGGTGGCCATGGGAAAAGGGGGATGGCGGAAAGAGGAAGGGGAGAACTGTTTTTATATCCCCCTCCCCGGTACTCCGGGGAGGGGTTAGGGGAGGGGTGACTTGGAAGCGACTATCGAAGAACCCTCCCCCCTGGGTTTCGATAGATTGGCCTCCCTGGAAGGGAGGAGGATTTTCTACTCACTTTTGCAGATGAATTGTCATTTTAGCGCGTTGTCCCATGCCGGGTTGGACGGCCCAGAAATTTCCTTCCTTGGTGTTGGTGATTTCCGCACGAACGAGATAATTGCCGCCACTTTCGATAAGCTGCCCGACGTGAACCACGGTCCCCTGGAGGGTAATTTCATTGCCACGCGCGCGTTGCACGCCGACCGTCACGGGGCGTCCCATAAGTTCGGCCCGATCAAAATCCCTAGCGGTCACGAAGGCTTCGACATAGAGCTTGTCGAATCGCATTAACGTGAGAATGGCATCACCTGGATTGACCCACTCCGATTTCTCGCGTTGGAGCTTGACGACTTCGCCCGCGAAGGGTGCGTAAATGGTCCGCTTTTCGAGCGAGACTTCAGCGGCATCCCGTTCCGCTTTTTTGGTCTTGGCATCCAGCGCAGCCAGATATTGATCCTTCGTAGCCTTCTCGATCTGGAGTTGGCTCTTCTCGTACATGAGTTTTTTTTGCGAGATTTCGATTTCCGGCACCGATCCTGCATGACGCCGATTGGCCTCGAGATCGCGCTCCCAATCCACCTTGGCCACGTCGGCGGTCTTGGAGGCAAAACGCGCTTCGATGTCGTCCTTGGCTTTTTCTTGGGCCGCCTCTTGAGCAAACTTGGCAACCTCAACCGCCGCTTTCGCTTCACGATCGTCGATCACCGCGATTTTCGCCCCTGCCTCGACCGCCGAGCCTTCGATCACCGACATCTCGGTGAGCACCCCTTCCTTCTGAGCGGGGATCTCGACTTCGTCTTTCACCTTGATGAGGCAACGCTCAAGCACGGGATCGGAAAGATTATCCGACCCCATCGCCAAACTGGTGAATGTGAAGCTGAGGCAAATAATAAAAAGCACTCTCATCGGCATGTTCCCTGCGGACAATGAAATAATCGGGGCGAAATGCTCCGGCGCGTCAATGGAATTGTCGCGACTTAATTACAGGCGGAAAAGAATTCTCGATTGCACGAACTCGAACAGATCGTGCAGCAACACGTAACCCACGGCCCGCTGACCGCACATGATCTTTGCTTTGGCGTCGGCCCCCACTTTGAGCTGGTTGGTCGGATCGTCGACCAACCGCTTCAGGTCCTCTTGCGGAAATGTCACAATCATGCGCACCGTGTTGCCCTTTTCCCCCTGCACCTCGGCGCTTGTGTCGATTTCCTTCACCGTTCCCGTGAGATGCTCCGCCGAGTGGGTGGCCAAGATAAACGACACGTCAAGTTTGGCGTTGGGGTCCTTCTCACGAAGTTGTTGAAAATGCCTAACGACGTGCCCCATCTTGGCTTCGGGAAGGTAGACTTCCAGTTCCCAATCGCTCGACGGGTCGGCCACCTCCATCAAGCGTTGTCCTTTGCGAACGGGGCGATTTTCGATCAATTCACGAACTTTCCAAGTCACCACGCGACCGTCAATCTGGCTGGGGATCGTCAGCAACGTTTGTTTCTCGTTCATGAGGGCTCGTTGCTTTTCCAGGCTCTCGAGCGTTTTTTCCAACTGCGCGAGCTTGCCGGTGATTTGTTCGAGGTCCACCGGATCCTTTCGTGGATCGTTGGAAAGCATCTGCCGCTGACGATTGGCGGTGATAATTTCTTCGAGCGTGCTTTGATATTCGCCGTCTAACTCGTTGATTTGCGACTCGAGGTCCACGCTCCGCAGGCGGGCCAGCACGTCTCCCTTTTTGACGTTGGTGCCGTGATTGACCGGCACTTCCGTCACGAGACCGTCGATCCCGGCAAACACGTCGCGACGGATCTCCGGGACCAACTTGCCGTCGGCGACCATCGTGAAGTCGTAGGGCACCGTGCAGAGCGCAACAATCACCGCCGTGAGTACCAACGTCGCGAGGATCGTCTTCGGCAGATTGCGCGCCGTAACCAAGACCTGCGTCTTGCCGAGCATCCGCCAAAGCGGCAAGAGGAATAACCCTTCAAACTCTTGGGCGTTGGTGAGCGCGGTCGCGCTGTGGCGGCGGACCACCTCGATCCGCTGCAACATGCCGTCTGGCGACCGGCTGTCGACCAGTTGTTCGATGACGATGGCGCCCAAAATGTTTTCGCGTTTCTTGTCCCGTTTATCCGCCGACGTTTCGTCGGGTTCCTTGTCAGACTCGCGCAACGGCAACACGGCAAGCTGCTTGGTGTGCGACTCGTCGACATAGGCGTTCACCGCCTTTTCCACCTGCGGCGCCAAGTCCGCGGTGTCGCCGGTGAACCACAGATCGTCCCCCGTGCGGGCAACGATGGTTGCTAAATTCCGCAAGAGCCGCACGACGTTCGAGCGTTTGTCGAAGGTGTCCTGCCCACTGATGGCGGCGACTTGATATTTCGTGCCTTTGCGCAGAACAACGGTTACACGGTCGCAACCAACCAACCGCCGGCCTTCGTTGGCGATGGTGTAGGCCGTCTCGCGGGAATCGAGAGCCTTGTGTACCAGCGCGGTGAACGATTCGAGTTGTTCCCACAACGATTGCTTGGTGACGAAGTGCTTCAACCGGCGAGATTTCACAAACTCGCCGGCCAACTCGCTCATCTGCACCAAGAAGCGGAGATAGCCCTTCTGCGTGGTGGGTCGCCCCCCGGAGCGCTGAAAGATTTCGATCATCCCCTCGACGCCACGGTCGCTCATGATCGGCGCGATCACCAATAGAAACGGGGTAGGATTCCCCGCATCGCTCTCGCCTTCCCCTCCGGAATGCGGAGGCACGAGCGTCGCTTCGCCCTTGTCGATGAGCTGCTTAAGCATGCGGCCATGCTGCATTTGAGCGGCCTCACTCTCGGCGAGTCCCGTTTGCCGCAGGTTGACTTGGTATTCGAGTTTCAGCGCGCCATTCTCTTCGAGCATCCACACGACGCCGCCGATTGCCGCGAGCGCGGAAACCGACTTGTCCATCATGGCGGCGAAAAATTTGTTCGGCTCGATTTCCGAACGGCTCAGTTCCACGACTTCCTGAACGAGGGTTTGAATCTCGAATTTGGCGCGTTGAACCGCCTCGTCGTCAGGTGAAGGCTGCTCTGAAGACATAGTGGCTTGCGAAGGATCAGAAGATGAAGTGGACACGGCAAACCATGACAAGTGTGGAAAAAACGCCGAGGCAAAAACGCATCACCGCCCGCAGGGACAGGACGATAGCATTTTTAGCGGGAAATCGTCGATGGCGACAAACAGACCATTACCATTGTGCGGCGCGGCGGAGTTACGTCAAACTTGAATACATCCCTTGAGTTAGAACTTTTGGGGTCCATCGACCTTACAGGCCGCGCATCTCGCCCAAATCCAGCCCCGGGTTGGCCAAAACGCCCTCTTGGGGGTCTTTGCGACGCGGAAAAGCAGCGCCGACGGGCCTCGAACGAACTTCGCGCTTGGAACCCAGCTCGACAGGTGCTAGGATTAAGGGTGCTTGTTGCCATTTCTCCCCGGCGAGACGTATTGACTAAGGAGAATCGTAGGCGGCACAAGTATTTTGAAGGCAAGCTCAGTTGGGAAATTGTATGTCGAAGCAGAAAGAAGAGGCCCTGGAAGTTGAAGGGGTCGTGACCCAGGCACTCGCAAATACCCGATTTCGCGTTGAAATCGAGGGGGGGCACGTTGTGACGGCCCACGTGGCTGGCCGGATGCGCAAACACTTCATCCGAATCGTCCCCGGCGACAAGGTCCGGGTCGAACTCTCGCCCTACGACCTCACCAAGGGCCGCATCACGTTCCGCGAGCGTTAATTCGGTCCGGGGGGTATTTTGGTCCCGTGCAGGGCTGGTCCGTGCAGGGCAAATCTAGCCGCGGAGCTTGCTCCGCGCTCTGGCCGAAATTTTCGCCCGCCGCAAGCCGCCTGGCTAGCGAGATTTGCCGCGGAAATTCTGGCGATTCTCGGCAATAATCTCGTCCCGCCGGGCGTATAACAGTATAACTATTTACCCGGTTTCGCAAATTCTGCCGCTGCACCGCGAAACCGATTGACTCCCCTCACGTACAAACAGGGATGCCGTCGCGGCGTTCCCTTCAAATTTCCTACGGAGAATCACTGTGAATAATCGACTCTGGAGTTGGCTTTCCGCAATAAAGATCTGCTCAATCACGCTGGTTGCGGCTTTGACGCTAACGATTCATGCCCCCGAGGTGCGAGCCCAAACCGGCGAAATGAAGCCGGTCATCATGCTAACCGTCTCGGCGTACGACGAGCTCAAGAAAGACATCAATTTCCTCGGTAGCCTGGCCGGGCAACCCGATTTGGCTTCGTCATTCGAGCCGTTCATCATGGGATTTATCCAAGGGCTGGAAAAGGACAAACCCCTCGGTGTGTTGGTCCAAAGCGACGGCATGAACTTTGGCGGTGCCATTTGTTTACCGATTAAAGATTTGGCCACGTTTGTCGCTAACCTTAAACCCTTTGGCGTCACCACCGCCGATGCCGGCAACGGCATCACGCAGATTTCGGCCAACGGCCAAACGCTGTTCGGCAAGGAAGCAGGCGGCTGGACATTTCTGTCGATGATGCCGCAGATGTTGGAGAACCTGCCCGCGGACCCGGGTGCGACCTTTGCCACCCTGGTGGACGAATACGATCTCGGGGTGCGGGCTCATGTGCAAAACATTCCCGAGCCCTACCGTCAAATGGCGGTTCAGCAAATTCGCGCCGGCATGGATGCGGGAATGAAGCCGATGCCCGAGGAAAGCGACGAGCAATTCCAAGCCCGCAAGAGCATGGCCACCGCCCAGGTCGAGCAACTCGAACGTGCGATCAATGAAATCGATCAATTTACTTTCGGGCTCTCCATCGACAGCGAGCAACAGCGGACCTTCTTGGATTTCGTTTACACGGCGATGCCTGGCACGCAACTGGCCGACCAGCTCGTCGTGCTTGGCAATCCGACGACGAATTTTGCTGGATTCTTCCAGCCCGAAGCGGCGGGGATGATGATGGTCGCTTCCAAGATCAACGAAAGCGACATTGCCCAAACGAAGCAAATGTTTGAAGCCATGCGCAAGCAAATGGAATCGGGCATCGAAGAGAGCGACGATCTCCCCAGCGACGAAGCCAAGGAGATCGTCAAGAGCGCGTGCAACGATTTCATGGACGCGTTTATAGCCACCATCGAAGCCGGCATGATGGATATGGGTGCGGTGGCCAACGTTTCTCCCGACGCCCTCACGGTGGTTGCGGGAAGCTTCATCGCTGATCCCGCCAAGATCGAGAGCGGCCTCAAGAAGCTCTCTGAGTTGAGCAAGGAAAAGCCCGACATGCCCCCCATCACTTGGAATGCCGACAGCCACAAGGGCGTGACGTTCCACACGCTGAGCGTCCCCACCCCGGCGAACGAGGAAGAGCCTCGCAAGCTGTTCGGTGAGACGATTGATTTCGCCGTCGGCATCGGCAAGGACTCGGTCTATTTTGCCATGGGCCGCGAGTGTTTGGCCGCGGCCAAGAAGGTGATCGACGATTCCGCGGCTGATCCCGGCAAATCGGTGGCCCCCATGGAACTGAGTTTCTCGGTCGGCCAAATCATCAAC
>JBGTEU010000060.1:0-4980 GCA_041747595.1 Bythopirellula sp. | reverse complement strand
AAGGAGATATTTGGATGAATAATCGCATTCCACCTGCCGTGATACTAATCCGCTTGATGATTGGCGCGGTATTTCTTTCCGAAGGGATTCAGAAGTTTCTCTTTGCGGCCGAGGTTGGTGCGGGCCGTTTTGCGAAAATCGGCATTCCCGCGCCGGAAACTATGGCCCCCCTTGTCGGTTGCTTTGAAATCGCCTGCGGGGCGCTCGTGCTTTTGGGTCTCATCACGCGGATAGCGGTGTTGCCGCTGATCGTGATTATGCTCACCGCGATTGCGACGACGAAATTCCCCATCTTGTTGGACGATGGCTTCTGGAAGATGGCCCATGTGGCCCGCACCGATTGGTCGATGCTGTTGGGCTCGGTGTTTCTCTTAATCGTGGGCGCCGGTCCGTGGTCGGTGGATGCGTTACGAGCGCACAATTTCAAAGACGGAAACTATTTTCAAACAGAGTAATCCGTAGCCGAATTAGACACGATCGCTCGCGGTCGTTTCGGCCGGAGAAGCAGCTTCAGCTTGCGAAGCAGTTTCGCCCGGGGAAGGTTCGACTGAGGATTCCGTCGATTCAGGAGCATCGCTCGGTTCATCGGCCAGATGCCCGTCGATGGTTCCCGCGTTGTGGCTATAAACCGGATCGTGATAGGGAATCCGCGGGGGGTCGTCGTAGAAGACGCTGTTGAATTCGTTTTGAATGCCCGACATGCCCTTTTTGAATTCCGCGATGCTTTTGCCCCACGAACGGGCCACCTTCGGCAAATCACCACCAAAGAGCAACAGGGCCACAATCATGAGCACCATCATCTCGGTGGGGCCGACACCGATAAAGCCGATTAAGAACATACCCTGGCCCATACAACTCACTGCTCCCTCATCATCAAACGACAAGAAAAACGACAAGAACTTGTAGAATGGGATTACTCGCGATGCTCTTCGATTCTGCTATTCGGATCGGGGACGCCATCACCCTTCATGCCCTTCTTGAATTCCGTGATGCCTTCGCCCAAGGCGCGCATCACGGAGGGGAGTCGACTGCCGAACAAGAGCAGCACAACTAATAGAAGAATTAGAGCTTGCCAGGGACCTGGAGTTAAGAACGCCAACATGGTTTTGATTGCCACCCTAATCGAGGAAATGACCAGGAACACAGACCCGGCTAACTAAATTCTACTGGGAGTGGGGGGCAAGTCAAACCGCACCGCTGGTCCCCGTTAAGTTTACCCCATGAAATCGCCCTTAAATTGCAAACACCTTGCGGAAATGTCACGTCCCAGGCCTCACCGCTGCAGCGATTGCCAACCTTCGCGGTCGGCGAGTTCACGTTGCCGGGGCACGGGGTTATAGCGGTAGTAGACTTCCAAACAGAGGGCCGACAGCGCGGTGGTGTACACTTTCCCCCCGTAACCGCCCCACACGGTTTCGGCGTTCCAGCTTCCCTCGCTTTCCTGCGTGGCAATCAAAGTCGTGGTGTGAGCGTGGTTCCACGATTCCCAACTCGACGTCGCCTCGGGGGACTCGTGCTGATTCTGCTGCAGGGCCAGCGTGGCGTAATACCAATAGTACAAATTGCGATTCGCCGGAGAGGGCTGCTCTTGTTCGAGCGATTCAATTGCCTCACGGATCGCCGTGGGGTTGAGCGAACCACCGCGATCTGACTGTAATAATTGATGACAGTACCACGCCTCGGCGGTCATCGTGCGACTGGGGGGACCATCGGGTCGATAAGCGGCCAAGCCACCATGGTTGCCACGTTTCACGCGACGCAAGAAGCGCTCCGCACGCGCCCACGTGATGTCGGGAATTTGGATGCCGGCGAGATTCGCACTTTTGAGGGCCATCAACTGCCAACCGAGTTGGCTCGTGTCACCCGTATCGCCACGACGATATCGCCAACCACCGTCGGTCGGATGCTGCATCGCGAGCGAATAGTTGACCGCCGCGCGGCACATCGCGTCGAGCCGTTCGTCGCGAGTCATGGCGTAGGCTTCGCACGCGGCCAATGTGGCCATCGAGTGGCAATACATACGGGCGAACAACTCCGCCTCGCCGAACAGCGAACCATCGGCCCGTTGACGTTGGCGAAGGAATTCCAACGCGTGGGCCACTTCGCTGCGGTAGACACCGTGGACGTGGGAATTCCCGGAACCAAGAAACGCCAAGATCGCGAGCCCCGTCACGCCGGTATCGGCCTGAGCCCCCGCCCCTTGGCGGTCGTGGCCAAGCACGACTCGTTCCTGCCCGGCCCCAAACTTCGATGCGTCCCAACCGCCGTTGGCCGATTGGTTCGAAGCCAACCAAGCCAGCGCCGCTTTCACCGCCGCTTCGGTTTGAGAACTGCCGCCCCGTTGGGTAGCAAGTTGCGTGAGATCCTCGGCAAAGCGATCGGCATACAAATTCGGCATCGCGTCCGCGCTGGTGGCGACGCGGCGTGTCGGCGGCAAGACATCACCCGAGTCCGCTACTTCGGAACTATCGGTCCGCTTCTCTGTTTGCGGCTCAACCTCACGCTTGTCGGTTTCGCGCGCCACTTCAGCTACGGATTCCGTTTCCACCTTCTCGTGTTTTTCTTCGACAACCGGTGCCGGCATCAGAGACGGGGCTTCCAGCGCCGGGGCAGGGGGGAGCGGTTCGGCAGCGGCCAAACTTTCCGTCACCTGTTCCATCACCAACGCGTCGGGAGTGGGTTGCACGTTGTCGTCGGCGAGCTTCGGCAACGGCTCGGCCGCGGGGGCCACCAGCGGCGGCGCGGCGATTTCTTCCCACACGGGTTCGATTTCGGACGTTTTTTCTTCGGATTGATTTTCGACAACTGGTTCGGCAGGCAAGACAGCCACACGAATCGGCTGGCCATCGTCGCCGCTTTGGGGAGCGCCGGTGACGATCCGCACGGTCATCGAGAAGACGACAATCAACACATGCACCCACAACGAAAGCACGGCACACATCCGCCAAGTGCGATTAGTGGTCCAGCGAGTGCGCAACAACACCACCAGCGCGACGGTGAGAACGCCAAGCACCGACCACATGGCAATCCACGTGGGCGTGGTGAGCCCCCAGAAGGCGAGTAAGTAGTGCGATGGATTTTGCATGGCCGAGTATGCTGCTCACTAGCGGGTGACATTCGCGGTGCCCTGCGCGAGTTTGACGGTGATCCCCAGCTCTGAAATCTTCGCGTCCTTGCAAGCGGCCAAGGCGGCGGCCACGTGCTGAAAGGCACACGCCGCGTCGCCCCGTATCACAACGCTCAGTTGGGGAAACTCGCGCTGCGCGGTGGCGAGCTGCGTGGTCAGTTCGGCGAGCGTCACCTCGGCGCCATCAAGTTGCACCTGGCCACTTTGCTCGACGCTCACGGTGCGTTGCTTGGGTGCCGAGGTCAGCGGCGCGGCAGTGGCCACCTCGGGAAGCTGCAATTCGATGTCCGCCTCGACCTCGGCGAATTTGCTGGCCGCCATGAAAAAAATGATCAACAAAAACACCACGTCGATCATCGGCGTGAGATTCAACGCGGGGAGTTCATCGGTTTGCGTTTTGAGCGGCATGGTTTTCGTTGTGATTCATGGCAATGCCAGAATTACGCCACCTTCTTCGGTTTTGGCGTCGGCTTGGGCCGGTTGCGGCGTTCGTCGATTCCCTCCGCTGAAATCATGTGTACGACATTCTGACCCAGGCGGTCGATCTCCATCACCAAGCCATCCACTCGACCCACGAGCCACAGGTATAAAATCAATGCGGGGATTGCAACGCTCAGACCCGCGGCGGTGGAAATCAACGCGCTGCCGATGCCGCCGGCCAACAACTCGGCACGGCCTATCGCGGCGCTCTTGGAGATCACGTCAAACGATTCCATCATCCCCAGCACCGTGCCCAACAGCCCGAACAGGGGACACACAGTCGACACGCCGTTGACCACGCGCAGATAACGACGCATTTCGTTGGCGACGCGCTCTCCTTCGTCGAGCACGGCCTGCTCGATTTCAACGGCCGGTTTGCCCCATTTCCAAACGGCGGCTTCAAACACGCGGGCAATCAAGCTTCTGTTTTGTTGGCACCGATCGAGGGCTTCGTTCTTGTCGATGGCCCCTTCACTAATCTGCAACAAGAAACGCTCGACAAACACCCGCGGCACGACCCGCCCACGGCGCAAACTTAAAGTGCGCTCGAAAACGACCGCGCACAGCACAAATGAACAAATCAAAATCGGAATTACCAACGGGCCACCCGCGGTGACCATGTCCCACAACGTGCGGGAATGTTGGGCGACTTGCTCCGCGCCGGTGGCAGCCTCTTGCGCGCGACAAACTGCAGCGTTTGCCACCCAAACGAGCGACGCCATCGCAGCGCGACGTATCGAAATCCGTTTTGTCGTAATTGACGGCATGTGTGCGTTTCCGCGATTCTACTTTTATCTGCGTAAAGTCGTTTGCTGTTGAGCGACTTGCTCCTGGGCCCAACTCAGCCGCGCAGTCAATTGTTTTTCCGAGGTGGAACCGTGCCAACGCTCCAACGCTTTAGCATAAAGAGCCGCAGCCTCGTCCCAATTCTCCAACAACTCGGCACACTTACCCGCTTGCAAGGCGGCACGCGCTTGCCATTCGGGCATGCTGTGCCGCTCGATCACTCGTTGGTAAGCAATCGCCGCGCGTTCGTAGGCCTGTTGATGAAAGTACGTTTCGCCGATCATCCACTGGGCCATCGCGGCGGTTTCCGTCCCGGCGGCCCAATCGTTCTCCAACACGTGTCCGTAAGCCGTCCGTGCGGCCGACATCTCGCCTCGCCCGGCAAGTGCCCGACCTCGCAAGTAATCCCTCTCGTAGGCCAATTCAAACTCGGGGTGACGCTCGTCGAGTTCTTTGACCCTCTTCAACACTTCTTGCCAATCTTCACGTCGCGCGGCGAGATGCGCTCGTCGCAACGTGACAATCGGCACCCACGATTCGAAGATCCCGACGCACTGGGCATCGAGCGTTTCGAATCGTTCCCGCGC
>JBGTEU010000059.1:0-3402 GCA_041747595.1 Bythopirellula sp. | reverse complement strand
GCGAGCCCTTCCGCGTTGTGATTTGGACCGACCGCGGGCACTATCGCACGACCGATACGGTGACGGTCGGCGCGGCTGCCCACACGCTCGACGGCAAGCCCGTTTCCGGCACGGGCAAACTGCGGCTTCTCAAGATCGTTTATGAAGACGCCAAGCCCGTGGAGAGCGAAGTCGGACGTTGGGAACTCGATCTTGGAGAAACGGGTCAGGCCGAATTGCCGATTAAGGCGTCGGAAGCGGGTCAGTATCGTCTTTCGTACGAGCTTACCGATGCCCAGGGCCACGCCATCGAAGGGGGGCAGGTTTTTACGATTGCCGGTGCCGATTTCGACGGCTCACAGTTCCGATTTAATGACATCGAAATCGTTCCCGACCGCCGCACCTACCAACCGGGGCAGAAAGCCGTCTTGCGAATCAACACCAATCGGATCGGCTCGGCCGTGCTGTTGTTCCTCCGCCCCGCAAATGGCATTTATCAGCCACCGCAATTGGTGCAGCTTGTTGGCAAGAGCACGCTCGTGGAAGTCGACGTCGTCGCCAAGGACACGCCGAATGTTTATGTCGAGGCCGTCACCGTTCACGGCGGGCGCATGCACACGGTGGTTCGCGAATTGTTAGTCCCCCCGGTGGAGCGCGTGCTGAATTTGGAGGTGATCCCCGCGGCCAAGGAATTCTTGCCGGGTCAGACGGCGAAGGTCGCATTGAAACTTACCGACGCGGCGGGGAAGCCGTTTGTCGGTTCGTTGGCACTCGCCGTATACGACAAGGCCCTCGATTACATTGCCGGCGGATCGAACGTCGTCGACATTCGCGAGTTTTTCTGGAAGTGGCGGCGTAATCATCAGCCCCAGGGGGAAACCAACTTGCAGGGGTTGAGTTACGAAGTCAACGAACCCGACAAGCCGGTGATGCAAAATCTGGGAATCTTCGGCGAAACGGTTGTCGACGAAATAGAGACCAAGAGTGGCCAGGCGTGGTTTGAGCCGCAGCGCGATCAACAGCGCGTTACGTTGGGAGCGGCATTGCGTGCCGCGCCAATGGCCGCGATGGCCGAAGGGGCTGTTGCTAAAGATGATAGTTTATCCTTAGCCAGTGGCGAGCCAGGTGGAGGAAACGCTCCCGCGCTCGTCGAGCCGACGATTCGGCAGAATTTTGCCGACACGGCGTTTTGGAAAGCGGCGTTGGAAACCAATGCCGAGGGAATGGCTGAGATCGATTTCCCCATGCCGGAGAATCTCACCACCTGGAAAATTCACGCCTGGGGGATGGGCCCCGGCACGCGGGTGGGCGAGGGCTCTGCCGAGTTGGTGACGCGGAAGAACTTGATCGTCCGCTTGCAGGCCCCGCGATTCTTCGTGGAAAGGGACGAGGTGGTGCTCTCGGCCAATGTGCATAACTACCTGGCGAATGAAAAAGAAGTCCGCGTTCGTTTGGAACTCGAGGGGGAAACGCTGACGACTTCCGCGGAACTCGAGCAAATCGTCACAATACCAGCCCATGGCGAGCAACGCGTCGATTGGCGGGTGAACGCCGTGCGAGAAGGTCAGGCCACGATTCGCATGTCGGCGCTCACCGACGAAGAATCCGACGCCATGCAAATGAGTTTCCCCGTGTTCGTCCACGGTATGCTCAAGACCGAATCGTACACGGGCGTGATTCGTCCCGCGGACACGCAACGAGATTTCAAGATTACGATTCCCTCCGAACGGCGTGCCGAGCAAACGCGACTTGAAGTTCGCTACACGCCGACCCTTGCCGGGGCGATGGTCGATGCGCTGCCCTATTTGCTCGCTTATCCCTACGGCTGTACCGAGCAAACGCTCAATCGCTTTTTGCCGGCCGTGATTACACAGAGGACCTTGCGCGAGATGGGGCTCGACCTTGCGGCGATTCAAGAGAAACGCACGAATCTCAACGCGCAAGAAATTGGCGACGATGCTGAGCGAGACACGGGCTGGAAGCGGTTTGACGCCAATCCCGTATTCAGCGATGCGGAGCTCACCGCGATTGTCAAAGCGGGAGTGAATCGTCTCACCGAGATGCAGCTCGCCGACGGGGGTTGGGGCTGGTTCAGCGGCTACGGCGAGCAAAGCACCGCCCACATGACGGCCACGGTCGTGCATGGGTTGATTATCGCCGAGAGAAACGGCGTCGCTCTCGTGCCGGGTGTTTTGGATCGCGGACTCGCTTGGCTTGAAAATTATCAAGCCGAGCAAGTGCGCCACATTGAGAATTACGCCGCCGAACAGGCGAAACCCGAGGCGGAGCGGGGCGATCTTCCCACCAAGCCGTATGCCGACAATCTCGACGCCTTGGTGTTTATGGTGCTGAGCGAGCGGCCCGTGACCCCGCCGAGTCAAGAAGCATCGCCCGTGGAGACGACGGCCAAGATGCGAGAATTTCTCTATCGCGATCGCACTAAGCTTGCCGTGTACAGCTTAGCCACGTTTGGCGTGGCGCTGCACGCTCAGGGCGAATCAGAAAAGCTCTCGATGGTTATGCGCAACTTGAGTCAATACGTTCAACAAGATGAAGAGAACCAAACTGCGTGGCTCGACCTGCCGCAGAATCTGTGGTGGTTCTGGTACGGCAGCGAGTACGAGGCCCACGCTTATTATCTAAAACTGCTGGCAGCGACCGAACCGAAAAGCGAAGTTGCTTCGCGCCTGGTGAAGTATCTACTTAACAACCGTAAGCACGCCACCTATTGGAACAGCACCCGCGACACGGCACTTGTTGTCGAGGCGTTCGCCGATTATCTCAAAGCCACCGGCGAGAGCGAGCCGCAGGTGACCATCCAAGTGTGGATTGACGGTCAGCAACGCAAGGGAGTGACCGTCAGCAAGGAAAACTTGTTCACGTTCGACAACAAATTGGTGGTCACGGGTGAAGAGCTCGCCGCGGGCGAGCACACGGTCGAAATCCGAAAACAGGGTGAGTCGCCCGTTTATTTCAACGGTTATCTCACGAATTTCACGCTGGAAGACGACATCGCCGCCGCGGGATTGGAACTCAAGGTCGACCGGCAGGTTTACAAGCTCACCCCCACCGATAAAACGGCTACCGTTGCCGGGGGCCACGGGCAAGTCGTCGAACAGCGCGTCGAGAAATATGACCGCACGCCGCTCATTGATTTAACCGAAGTGAAGAGCGGCGATCTTATCGAAGTGGAACTCACGGTCGAGAGCAAGAACGATTACGAGTACATCATTCTCGAAGACATGAAGGCCGCGGGGTTCGAGCCGGTCGACGTCCGTAGCGGCTACAACGGCAACGAATTGGGGGCTTACATGGAGTTCCGTGATGAACGGGTCTGCCTGTTCGTGTCGCGGTTGGCTCGGGGGCGGCACAGTGTTGCTTACCGCCTTCGGGCCGAGATTCCCGGCAAGTTCAGTGCGCTAC
>JBGTEU010000058.1:0-5888 GCA_041747595.1 Bythopirellula sp. | reverse complement strand
CGTGTATGTGGTCCGCTCGGGAATGGTGCAGGTCTTGCAATCTTTTCCCTGGCGGCTCACCGGCGAGGCGATTTCGAAGTGGCCGGCGCTGGTGGAAAAGCTGATGAGCAGTCGCGAATCGCAAAATCCGCTTTCCGCTTGGTGGGGGAAACTTTCGGCAGGTCTTCAGGAGGCCCTCGCCAATTGCGGCGGTGAACCCTCGGGGGAGGTTCAACAGCAATTTCTCGCCGAGTGCAACGAACTTGCAAAGAGCGGAGACTTGGTGGCGGCCAAGGAAATGGCACCGCTCTTAGTCGACGAGCGTTACCAACGCGACGGAGCCAGGTTCGACGCGAAAGTGAAGAATTGGACACAGCTCCAGAATCGCCGGGGGACGCGGATTCTGTACCATCTGCTGCTGCCCGAACTGATTGCCCCGCCGGAACCCGCCGGCGTGCAGCGGGTACTCCGCTATTTGGGACGCGGCGACGCGCTTGGGGAAATCGGTCTCGCCAAGAATCAACCGCGCACCGCCACTTGCGTGGCCTATGCCCACAGCGACGCGAATATCGAGGCCACCAACATCGAATTGGTGCGCGTCCCGGCTGATTTGTTCCAAGAATTGATTCAAATGTCGCCTGCAGTTCGGGCCGAGGTGCAAAAGCTCGTTGAAGGCCGCACGAAAAGTGACACGCAAGCCCCGACCACGCCGATTCAATCGCTCTCGCAATCCACCCGCGCCGAAGAGTTGGGAATCTTGCAGGGGCAGAAGCTGATGCTGATCGACCTCAACCGCTGCACCCGTTGCGGCGATTGCGTGCAGGCCTGCATCGACACGCATCACGATGGGCACAGTCGGCTGTTTCTCGACGGACCGCGGTTCGGGGACTATCTGATCCCGTCGTCCTGCCGCAATTGCCGGGACCCCGTTTGCATGATTGGTTGCCCCGTCGGTTCGATTCAACAAGGCGAGAACGGCCAAATCGTGATCCGCGACTGGTGCATTGGCTGTGGCGTTTGCGCCCGGCAGTGCCCTTACGATTCGATCCAGATGCACGACGAATCGCTAATCCCCGCGGGGGCGCCCGGTTGGCATTGGACTCGCTCGGCAAGCGAGCCCCCGGGCAAATGGTCTGGGCATCGATACACGGCAAGACACTGGCTGCCAGGCGCGAGCCCCTTTCGAGCGGACATCGAACAGACACTCGCGGGGGGCTCCTTGAGCGGCGATTATTATTTCCGCTTCGAGTTCAGTGTCGATCCGTCACGGCTCACAGCCGATCGCACTTGGCGACTGTTGGCCACTTCCAAGGGCAAGGCGCTCGAAGTCTTGCTCGACGGCGTCCCCCTCAAGCTCGAGCAGGACGCTCCGCAAGCAAAGCGGGGGGAATACGTGGCTAATCTGCCGCTCTCCGCCATCGGCCATGGAACGCACGTGGTGGCTGCCAAGGTCGGTTCCCCCATGCCGTTTGACGCGACGATTTTCGACCTGCGGCTCGATCTCGTGACCAGCGAGCAGGAAGAAGTCGAGGAAAAGCTCGTCACCGAAACGGCCGTCGTTTGCGATCAATGCAGCACGCTCAGCGGCAAGCGTTATGCGTGCGTCTATGCCTGTCCCCACGAAGCGGCGATGCGGGTCGATTCGTGGGTGAACTTCCCGGGGATGTGAGGGGGGAGTGAGTAGGTGAGTAGGTGAGTAAGTGAGTAAGTCATGTCGTATGAAAGCAGTTTTGGCCTGGATGATTTTGAGCTCTATAAAGAGGCGAGAGAATTCCGCAGACAGATTTACCGGCTGCTCAAAACACTTCCTTCCGAAGAGAGATACGCACTTGGCGCGCAAATGCGCCGCGCGGCTATTTCTGTATCTAATAACATCGCAGAAGGTCACGGCCGCTGGTATTACCAAGAAAATATTCGCTTCTGCAGGATCTCCCGAGGTTCTGTGGGTGAGCTCATTGACGATTTAAGCGTCTGCGCGGATGAAGCCTATGCAAAACCAGAGATATTAGATCCCCTTAAAGAAGATGCTCAGAAGCTCATTGCGCGAATAAACAGCTACATTGCCTATTTACGAAGGTCGAAGCAGGGGCGAAGTGAAGCAGAGTAACCTACTCACCTACTCACTTACTCACCTACTCACCTACTCACTTACTCACCTACTCACCTACTCACCTACTCACCTACTCACTTTCCTACGGCAATGACCAAATGATGACGCCCGTCTTGGGATCTTCGCGGCCTTCGAGCATCAGCGGCCAATAGCGCTCGAACGCCGATGGCGGATGTCGAATGTTCTCAAAGGGCTTGCCCACGGATTGGCGATAGGCAGTGGTGGGGACTCCTGAAGAAGCCGGCATTCCCGTGTGGAATGGCGATACTGCCGTGCGCCCGGTCGCGGTGGGCACGTAGACATTCGCCCCGGCGCCCGCTTGAAAACGGGGATGGAGCGGCGTGGGGACCGTTGAGCTATTGCGCAGGCGATAGAGTGCCAGCGACTCGTTGTAGCTCAAACCCCGGGCGGCCGCCTCGCGCCAGACCTGCACGGCATCGGGCTGCTGAGACACGCCTTGGCCGTAGACCCGCTGCGACGCCAAACAAGCGGCCACGGCACCAGCCAGCAGCAAGGCAATCAGAACTGGGGGGATATGTTTCATAACGGGGCTCTCCTGCCTCTTCTCGTGTCGCCGCCGTGGGTCACCAAGGAATCGACGAAGGCATTGAGAACCATCACGTGCAAGCAACATGCCAGGAGAGACCGTGGACGATGGACCGTGGGACTATGGTCTCAGGAAGATGTTACCCGCACGGCACTTAGTGTAGCCGACCCCCGCGCCGCGGGAAGGAGGAGAGCGATTTCGGCCCCAATTCAAGGAACGAAAAGTGTCGCGGTGCGGAGACGCCCTGTCGCGGGGGAGGAACCAGGATCAGAAAAAGCAAGGAGCAACAACGAGATAAGCCCCAAGGATTGCAATCCCCGGGCTTGAAACTCTTGCTCAACGAATTGATTCAACCGTGACGACGACGCAAGACCAAACCGATCAAGCTTGTTATAGCCAGTGTCAAGCTACCCGGCTCGGGAATCCAGGCAACAAAATAGCTCTCAAAGTAATACTGGTCGGTGACTACAACATCGGGGCTTTTGCCATCTACGAGCGCATCATCTCCGAAAATGAATGAAAGTCTGGAGATTCCAAACTTCCCGACCCGTTCGTATTGGATTGTCGCGAAGAGCACGTCTTGCCCCCCCGTCGGCAGACCCGGCGTCAGGATGGAGTAGGCAACTAGATTTACTAAGTCTTCGGTGAATGTTGTCGGAGTACCCGCCCAACGCGGAGGATCAGTAATTTGAACCGAAGTAAACTTGATAAGGTTGGGGTTGCTGCTCTTCACATCCATTTCTACACCGCCATGCTCGAGATTATGAGGCCAATCCAGATTAAACCTAACTTCGATTGTTCCTGTGCCGCCGACTGGCACAAAGGGACCGACTCCCACATCACCGTCAAAGAACACCTGCCCGGCTGATGCGCCTGTTGCGAATAAAAGAGACACTAAAACAATAAAGGCTCCCAATTTTGTTCGCCTCATGAGATTTCCTCTTTTCTTAGTTCCGAAGGTCGTGACGTGGCTATGCGACGGACCCCTATCGTTCTGCTCTTACCGGAATAGCCGTTACGACGACGCAGGACCAAACCGATCAAGCTTAAACCAGCCATGGCCAAGGTGCCCGGCTCGGGGATGACGGTGAATCCCAGATCGCGGAGCGATTGAATCGTCGTCCTACTCAAAAACGGCTTGCCATAATCGGCGTCCAAAGCTCCCGTAAGCAGCTCCATGCCCAAGTCTCGGCCATGGGAATCGGTGATGCCCGTCAGCGGTGACAAGCTGTAGGGATCACTAGGGTTGCCTTCTTCAGGGCTGCTCCGCATGATCTGGTCCCAATGCAGGTCTGCCGCGCTGCCACCAGCCTGCTCCACGGGTACAAACGTGGCCAGTGGATCGAATTCCGCCTGATAGGCCCGCAAGCCGTGCTTTCCCAGATATTGTCCCGTGCCGGGCGTGTAGACACCGTTTTCCTCCCAGAGCAGTCCGATGCCCAGCACGTGGCCAATCTCGTGAGCCAAAATATCCTCGAGATAGTTAAGGCCCAGATAGGCCGGATTGGGATTCGTTGGCCCGACTCCGGTCCAACTGGCATAGGCATCAATCACGGCAGGATTAATGAGAATCGAGCTAAAGATGCTCAGAGTGTAACCTGCTTGAACGACTGTCTGAGGGTAATTAGCCGCGGCAAAACTGGATCCGGCAAATACGTTAATGGAAATGCCCGTGAGATTGATGCCGGGCTGGTAGCCGGTGATCACACTCTCCCAGAGAGCTTCGGCACTAGCGAGCGAATCCAGCAGTAACTCGTACTGAGTGGATGTAAAGCTAGCTGGAGTTGGAACGGAAATCGAGAGATCAAAGGCAGCCCTCGCAGGCATCACGCAGAACCACGCGTACAGCACAACTGAGAGTAGCGACACTTTGGAAGACAAGTTAACCTCTTCGCAGCCGGGATGAATTGCCTAACCCGCTTCGCCCCAAGAGTCTGCCGTGGAAAGCTTTCACGTACTAAGACGAAAACAACACAATAATGAAAACAACACAATAAAATAGCCCCTGCATCGTGTGATGCAGGGGCTATTGAAGTTATTAACTATTCACTAACCAGGCTCAGCTTAGCCGTTGCGACGACGCAGGACCAAACCAATCAAGCCAAAGCCGGCCATTGCAATGGAACCTGGCTCGGGAATAAGACTAACAAATGCACCGTTAAATTCGATGTTAGCAGTTACGTCACCAGCTTCACCGTCAAACAAGGGATCAAGACCGGTCCCACCGAGAGACAAATTGGTAAGACCTGCTGCACCCGCGTTTACGGTGTAATCCACAGTTGCAAACAACGAAGGGGCCGCACTATTCAAACCCGAAGTAAGGATTGAGAACGCTTCAAACTCGGCCCGATTAGGTACTACGCTGTTGGAAGTAGCTGCGGTCCATTTGCCACCATTTGGAACAACAACATTCGTAAAAGTAATTATTCCAGGGGTGTCGCTAAGCAACTCTAAACGAATACCACCATTGGCAAACGTGTAACCCTCGGGCGACGGATTATACATAATATCCAGTGTTCCGCCCGTGGTGCCAGGAGTCAACAGGCCGACATCCCCAACTATTGAGAACGAAGCAGCATTGGTGGGTGCAGAGAAAACGATCAAAACACACAAAGCAAGAGCAATCGAAGTAATCTTTTTCATAGTAGTTTATTTCCTAGACAATTGAATTGACTTATTAATCTGTAACTTAAAACTCTAGTGCTCGCCCTTTGCCAGCATTACCAACAGGGGCGACAAACATCTGCGTTATTGAACTGACGCAGGCAGTTACATAGTCATCACGAGCACCTCGGAATAGAGCATCAAGTTGGATGTAAGCTTTATTATACTACTATACACGGCGACGGCGACCGATCAAGCCTAGGGAACTCAAGAGCATGAGACCCAAAGTTGATGGTTCGGGAACCGCACTGATTTCTGCCACAAGGGGACCCTGCAGGATTGCTACAAAACCAGCAATATCAGCGAAGGTGATCGTGCCACTCTGATTGATATCGCCAGCAGGATTGTCAGGACCGCCCTGCAAGTCAGCAACGAAACCCGCAATATCAGCAAAGGTAATCGTGTTTGAGTTGTTGTAGTCGCCCAGCGTCACAACGGAAGTCAGCACGTTGCTGGCTGCAACGGAAGCCGGATAAGGGGCGCTGTTACCACCGAGGAAGTTGCCGTCGGAAGCGAAGGCATCAGGATCGGTACCAAAAGTTGGGCGAGCATGGTTGTGCGGCAGGACAGCATCACCCCAAGTTCCCG
>JBGTEU010000057.1:0-1597 GCA_041747595.1 Bythopirellula sp. | reverse complement strand
CGCCGGTGACTTCGTCGATCCAAGTCCGGTCGGGCAGTTCGCCACCCCACTGCGTGTGGTCCCAGTCGCCTCCAGTGATCCACTGCTTGTCGTGAGCACGCTTGGTTGTGACGAACTCGGCAAGCCGATCGACAAAGTCCTCACGGGTTTTCGCGCCGCGAAGTTGCACCGACGAAAGATGTTGCCCACCGGCGATTAAGTGAATATGCGAATCACACATTCCCGGCACGACCAAGCCATCGCGAGCGTCGATCAGGCGGGCATCGGTGCCGATGCGGCTCGTGACATCTGCTTGCGATCCGACGACCACAATGCGTTCGCCTTCAATGCCGACCGCCTCAACCCAAGGTTGAGCTGGTGCGCCAGTCCAAATACGACCTATAACGATCACACGAGACCCTCGTTCCTGGGCGCTGGCCAGCGAAACCAAGGTGAGTAGAACCAAAAAGTTGAAGAAGAAAACACGCACCGACGCCCTCCCGAGATACGCAGCTTTGGGACGAAATCTTTTCTGAGTATCGCCCACGAGGGCTTCCTGGGCAAATACAACAATTTGTTGCCCAACACGCGGTTGGGGGAAGAAGATCCCGGCTGCGAGTTACAAGCTTAGGTCTGATCGATCGTCACATCATGCCCACGGGTGGAAGTGGGAATCCCCGGGTTCGAAGCCGTCACCAACCCGCGCTCATGCCGGCCCCACCAGGCGTCGGCCTCTTCAATGGTCCAACCCGACGCTTCCGGACAGTGCGAGAATTGCTCCGCCAAATCGCGGGCCGTCTGCGGACGCTTGGCCCGCGACTTTTCCAGGCAAGAAAGGATCGCGTTTTCCAGGGCAGGGGGGATCTCCAGCCGAGTTCGCTGCGAGGGGGGAATCGGCGGCGTCTCGACGTGCTTGCGGCAAAGATCCATGACATTCAACGAGTCAAACACCGGCCCACCGGTCAAAAGATAATATCCCACCGCGCCGACCGCGTAGAGATCGCTGCGAGCGTCGACCGAGTTGGGCAATTGAATCGCCTCCGGTGACATATAAAGCGGCGTCCCCGTGAGGGCTTGCTGCTGGGTCATGGATTTCTGTATGCCATCGTCGAGTGCCTTGACGAGTCCGAAATCAAGGACCTTCACCACGTCTGGTTCCCCACCGCGGCGATTCAGCATAATGTTGGCAGGCTTGATGTCGCGATGCACGAGTCCCAAAGAATGGGCTTCGTAGAGCGAACTGCACACCTGCTCGAGAATGTGTATGACTCGCGGTGCCGACTGAGGTCCGTAGCGCTCCACGAGCGTTTGCAAATCGATGCCGTCAAGGTACTCCATAGCATAGTAGAACACCCCTTCGGGTGTGCGGCCGTAGTCGTAGATCGCCACCGTGTGTGGGTTGTTGAGCTGGCTCGTGATTTGCACCTCGCGTTCAAAACGCTCCATCGAGGCTTCGTTAACCTTGTCGACGTCGAGCATCTTGATCGCCGTGGGTCGACGGAGCATCGCGTGCTGGCCCTTGTAAACGACGCCCATCCCGCCGGAGCCAAGCTTTTGTTCAAGCTTGTAGGACCCAATCTGCTGGGCTTCGATGGCCGCTTTTTGCGCTTCGCGTCGC
>JBGTEU010000056.1:0-8746 GCA_041747595.1 Bythopirellula sp. | reverse complement strand
ATGGCCTAATCAAAGAGGCTCGAGCTCACAAGCTACGCCTTGTGCTGTTGTGGTTCGGCACGTGGAAAAACAGCATGTCGTGTTACGCTCCCGAATGGGTGAAGAGTGACTTCGAGCGTTTTCCACGTTGCCAAGATGAATCGGGCCGGGGCATGGAAATCCTCACGCCTTTTAGTGATGAAAATCGTGAAGCCGATGTTCGAGCCTTTACCGCACTCATGGATCATTTGCGTAAAGTCGATGGTGAGAAGCAGACCGTCATCATGGTCCAAGTGGAAAACGAGATCGGCATGATCCCCCTCGCCCGAGACCACGGCCCACTCGCTAACGAGAAGTACAACGCGCAGGTGCCACAAGAGCTGATTGACTCTCTTTTAAAGCACCGTGAATCTTTGCACCCGGATTTCAAGCAGCGCTCATCCCTTCCCACGCAGGAACGGACATATCAGGATGCAAATTCACCCGCTGTGGCGCTTCGTCGTCGAATGAAATCGCACACTCGAGTCCACCCTTGTTTTGAAAATCGAGCGTCGGCGACAGGTAAGCTTTCACCTTCACCTTGCCGGCGTTGAAAAGATGAACCTCGTATTCTAGTCGCGACGAATCCTTACCGGGCGATTGCTGCTCCGCAGTAACGGGAAACATCGTCATCGCCGAACTCGTGCGGCCTAAGTCGGGAATGCGGTTCCAGCGAATCAAGCCGGTGTCAATCGCTCGGGTGTAGTGTTCTGAGTCGATTGACACACAACCGTTGCTTTCCACGAAGCCAGCAACGTTTTCCGAATCTTGGGGTTTATGAATGGGAAGCTCTACAACGAAAGTTTGATCGTTCGGACCCGTAACGGTCATTTTCACTTGAAGCTCCCCCGCGGGAACTTCGTCCCAATTCACTCCGATCTGTACACGATTTTCTTTTTGGATTTTTCCCTTCGGTTCGTCGATTCGCACCCATGGCTCGCTTGCCGTAATGGCGTAGTCGAACTCACCCTGCCCTCGATTGAAAATGTCGAGATAAACGGTCTGCTGGGACCAAGGATTCATCGCTGGCAGCACGGCCGTTCCGGTCGCGCCCGGCCAGGAGTCCGTGGAACCTTCCACGGCGACTCCCATTTCTGCGTTCGTCGCCAATTCAATTTCCTCGACCTTGGGCATCACTTGCTTTTCCGGTTGCTGCCAATAGCTATAGCCAATGTGAGTCTGATCCATCATGTGGTTCCACTTGCCGTCGGCGAGTTCTTCGTTGTAGTACCGACAGAGTTCGGCATCGCGGGCATACAATTCTCGGGCACGTTCGACGAGTTCGTTCGTGAGTGCGCGGCCTTGTTTGGCATAGAGTCGATTCTGTCCCACCACCACGTACAACTCGTTGAGATTCGCGCATGCTTGAATGGGAAATAGCACCAATTGATAAAATGCGTCCCGCTGCTCAGCCGGTACAAGGGCGTAAATTCGTTCGGCTTCGGCCGCTAATTTGTTGTATTCCACGACAACACGTTCTGCCTCGCGATAGTTCACTTGGCTATATGTCTCTGGCGAGAGCAATTCCGGCTTGCGACGGCTGTTGATCGTGGTGTAGCCGGTAAGCAACTTGGCGATTGCCTGCGCATGTTCCGTCCCAAATTGCGCTGCCGCCCAACGCACGGCATATTCGGGCAATCGTTCCGCGGGCCAAGCTTCGGGATCCCATGCGTAATCCAAGAAGAATTCAATCGGGTATTCTATCGGCTTGAGATCGCCGACGTTCACAATCCACAGTCGATCCACCCCGTGGCGATAAGCCAGGTGCATCTGCTCCCACACGCGGGAAACCTGCGTCGTATTGAGCCATTTGTAGTTTCGCGGGCCGCCGACGTAATCGAAGTGATAGTAAATCCCATAGCCCCCGGCGCGTGGCTTGTCTTTCAGATTCGGTATTCTGCGCAAGCGAATCTCGTTTGTCCTTTCACGACCTAGAGCGGACTGCTATAGGCTCAGGGGAATGTCCCAAGGACTTGACCAATCAATAAACACTATGATGCCTGCCCTTTAATTTTCGCTTTTTCGGCAGGTATCAAAGCTTTGCTTGTCAAATAGTTGCCAAGTGTGGTATCCCGAAGAGATGGTGATTTGCGGCGTTCCCCCATGGCACAATAGGGTATATTATTGATACTGTACATTTGGGGTACTTGCGTTAGACGCGACAAGCGTTTAATAAAGAGCCCATGACACGTGCAGCCCGAAAATCACGGAATTTTTCGATAGTCGGGCATTGATCTCTGACAACAATTTTTTTTGGACAACGATTAATATTTATGGCAAGTAACATGAAACAGAAAGTGGCCGCTCTAACCCCACGTCAGTTGGAAGTTGTACGGTTGGTGAGTTTGGGGTGCATCGTAGAAGAGATCGCCAATATTCTGGATTTGGCGGTCAGCACGGTCGACAATCACAAGGCCGCGGCGATGAAAACCTTGGGAACCGACAAAGCAACTTTGGTTACGCGGATCGCCATCAAGTTCAAAATCAGCCCACTTGATGACAAGCTGACTCGCACGGAAAAGCGCAAGAGCGGCCGGAGCAACGACGGCTGGAACTAGCCCTTTGCCTTTTCCTGCCGATTGCCTTCCTTGCTTCGCAGCATCCGCGGGGATTCTTGATCCCGGTGCCACGATCTGCGCGCTCTACACCTCCGCGCCAGTGGTAACTTCTGCATATCACTTGTAAGTGTTGCAAGTGCTTGCAGCCATTAGCGTTGGAACGCGCGTCCCCGTTCCCGGCAAAGCTGACGAACAGGTAATCTGTAACGTCAAATCAACCCAATTCTGTTCAAGGCACTTCCGCTAGCAGACCAGTGGCATTAAATTCGCGTAATGACTTAAACAGGAACAGCGAGTCTCCTGCTTCTCGTCGCGGGGCGGAACCATGGGGTACTCAATAAGGGAGTTTGCTTTGGGAGGCTTTGATGCTTAGTCCAGCGTTATTGATCGCCTGTGTCGGATTTGTCGTCTACTGCACCCTGGATATCGTTCGTTCGCTGCCGAGCGGATCGCACGACGGTTAGTCGGCCAGCAGTACGGGTGTTTCGTCGGAGATCATCGATTCGTTGGTGTTCTGCTGCGCGGCGGCTACGGGTGCGTTTTCATCCAGGCGTTCTAAATAAACCTGTGTATCCAGGGTCGAACCGACTCCGGTGCCGCGATACGTCCCGGTTGTTGGTGCAGCCTCGGCGGGATCGCGGGCGGCGGCCAGTGCCACATGCCGATCCGCAACTGCCAAGCCAATCGTGGGGTCGAATCCTCGCCAGCCGGCACCGGGTAAATAGACTTCCGACCAAGCGTGCAAATGCCGCTCGTCGCGGAAACCGCTATAGCCATATCCGCTTACAAACCGCGCCGGCAATCCCACCAGTCGGCAAACTTCGTTAAAAAGCAACGCGAGATCGCGGCAAGCGCCGGAGCGTTCCCGCCAGGTGAATTCCGGATCAAAAGCTTCCCCTTGATGCCGCACGACGGTTTCGCAATCGCGATAGATGCGCCCCGTCAACTGGGTGAGGAAAGCCAACGTCTCGCCACCGGATTCCTGCAGTTTCTCCGATGCCAGCCTTCGCAGTGCCTCCGAGTCGGTCGCCGGCTCGGCATAGTAGTTCCATAAGGGATTGTCTCGATCGTTCTTGCGCAGTGGAAGATTCACCGCATCAGATGCCAACAAAAAGCTGAAGGGATCTTGCAAGAAAGTCTCGACCAAACACTCCGTCGTGACGGTGAGATTTTGCGTAAATCCTTTGAACCAACAGCGAGTAACATCGTTGCCATACAAATCCTTATAGTGTGTGATCCCCGTCGGCTCAGGCTGCACTCGCAAGCGAAATCCCTCGAGGCGCTGCGAACTATCCTCGCGCGGGCGCAGGCGAATCGTGAGAGGTTCGCAATAAACCGCTTTGTCGTAGGCGTAACGGGTAACGTGTCGAATTTTTAGCAGCACAATTGAGTTCCTCATTCTTGTCCCCTCTCAAAGTCAACTTTGAGATTGGCGCTGCGCGGAGTGATTGGAAGATTGAGATTGATGCTGGCCGTTGCCATTCATGCCGACTTCGATGGGCCGCATGGCAAAAAAGGTTTCGTAAACCGCGTCGCTCAGGAGATTGAGACGCGACTGCAAATCGTCGACAAACTCGTGTAGCCCGCGGGAAATGATCTCCGAGGCACGAGTATAAGCCAAGCTTGCGTGCAAATTTCCTAACTGCTGTTCCGCGGGGTTGCTGAAACCACCAAGCGCGGCCCCCGAAATCGCGTGCAGCGATTCATTCGCTTTTGTCAGGCAGTACAGCACGGCTCGCGGAAACTGACGATCGAGAATCAAGAAATCGACAACGCGGTCGGGTCGGATTTGCCCGTGTCGTTGGCGATACATTTCAAAAGCGCTCGCGGATCGCAAGAGCGCAGTCCAGTGGAGATCGTCGTAAGTCGTGCCGACGTCCTCGGGACTCGGCAGCAACATCAAATATTTCACGTCCAGAATGCGCGAAGTCTTGTCCGCCCGCTCGATTAAATGCGCGAGTCGGCTCAAATGCCATCCCTCGCCGTGAGTCATTGTGGCGTCGGTCACACCGACAAAATGCTGACCGGTGTGGCGTATTTGCTCATAAAAATCGACCAAATGCTCGAGGCTTTGACTTTTGCCGTGGGTCTCCTGCACCATCAAATAAAAGCGATTGATGTGCTCCCACATTTCCGAGGAAATGATCTCGCGAATACTGCGGGCGTTTTCACGCGCGGCATAAAGGCACGAGATAATGGAGTTGTGGTTTTCGTGATCCCCGGTAAGAAAATGCAAAACATTCTGACGGGAAGAATCCGTATATCGCTCGTTGAACTTGTCATAGTCGCCCGTGGTCAGTACCAACGGTAGCCATTGCTCTCGGGCATTTCCCGGCAGGTCGAGAATCAAATTGAGATTTACCGAAATAAATCGGGCGACGTTCTCGGCCCGTTCGACGTAGCGGCTCATCCAATACAGCGACTCGGCGACACGGCTGAGCATTCCAATCACTCCCCGTTCAAAACCCAGGTGTCCTTGCTTCCGCCACCTTGGGAAGAATTCACGACGAGTGAACCCTTGGTGAGTGCCACGCGCGTCAATCCGCCAGGCATAACGTAAATGTCGCGACCGTAGATGATGTAAGGCCGTAGATCGACGTGTCGGCCTTCGAGTCCGTTCTCGGTGAGGATCGGGACGCGCGAGAGTTCGAGAGTCGGTTGCGCAATGTAGTTGCGCGGATTCGCCCGAATTAAATCGGCAAAACTGGCCCGCTTTTCCGCGGTTGAATGGGGCCCGATCAACATGCCGTAGCCCCCTGATTCGTTGGCTGGTTTCACGACCAATTTATTAAGGTTCGCCAGCACATGGTCCCGCTGCTTTTCTTCCCAGCAGAGATATGTTGGAACGTTTGACAAAATCGGCTCTTCACTCAGATAGTAGCGAATGATTTCGGGTACATAGGCGTACACCACTTTGTCGTCGGCGATGCCCGTGCCAGGTGCGTTTGCCAGGGCGATGTTGCCGTTGCGATAAACATTGAACAACCCAGGCACGCCCAACATGGAATCTTTACGAAACGCTTCAGGATCGAGAAAATCGTCGTCGACGCGGCGATAGAGCACGTCAATCCGCTCGAAACCATAAATGGTCCGCATGTAGACGAAACCGTTATTTACCACCAAATCGCGACCTTCAACCAACCTCACACCCATTTGCTGCGCGAGATACGAATGCTCAAAATACGCCGAGTTATAAATTCCCGGCGACAAAACCGCCACTTTGGGCTGATTCGATTGACCTTCCATCAAGTACTGCAGCGAGTCTAACAACTTGCTGCAATAATCGACGACCGGCTTCACGCGTAGTTTTTCAAACAATTGCGGAAACGTCTGCTTCATCAACTGGCGGTTTTGCAGAACGTAAGATACTCCCGAGGGGCAACGCAGATTGTCTTCCAAGACATAGAGCTGTCCGTCGCCTCCTCGCACCAGGTCGGTCCCCGTGATGTGGCACCAGACCTTTTTGGGCGGGTTAAGCCCCACGCATTGCTGGCGAAAAGAAGGGGCCGACAAAATCACATGGTCGGGTATAATGCGGTCTTTGAGAATCTGCTGACGATGGTAGATATCGTCAATGAACATGTTAAGCGCCAAAATGCGCTGCTTAAGCCCGCGGTCTAGCCATTGCCATTCCTTGCCCGACATAATGCGGGGAACAATATCAAACGGGATGGTGCGCTCGGTACCGCGCTCATCGCCGTAAACATTAAAGGTAATCCCAAGACGGACCATCGCTCGGTCGGCCGCCTGTTGGCGTACACGAAGTTCTGCGACCGACATTTGTAGCAGATGCTCGCACAATAACGCGGCCTCGGGACGGGGCTGCCTCCCCTCGTCGAACATTTCGTCATAAAAGCCGTCGTCAGAGTATTGAGTCAGAATGTCTGGTGCAGCCACCGTCTTAGGTTCCCGAGTTTGAGAGGCAACAGACATCGGTATTCGGGCATAATTTGCGGATAAGAAAAGGGGTGCACCTTGAGCGCCTCGCCTACCTTATTTAATGCAAATCGTGCGCCGGCATCTGAGGATCATGAATTAACTACCAACCAGTCAAAGACTTAGATTCTAGCAATACTCATGCACCCGGCGAAAGTGCTTGATTCGTTTGCAGTTTGCCGCTCGACTTTGTTGCAGTCCGCAAGTGAATTCACCCAAACACATGCTTCATCCCGCCCAATTGCCGATTGAACAATTGCTCGCCGATTGCGAGTTTCACCGCACGCGACGGAGCGGCCCCGGCGGCCAACACCGCAACAAGGTTGAAACCGCCGTCGTGATCGAGCATCTTCCCACCGGCGTCCGGGCAGAAGCCAACGAACGGCGTAGCCAAGAGCAAAATCGCCAAGTGGCGATACACCGCCTGCGGGTGAAATTGGCAATTGAGTTCCGCGCGGCGGCTGAACCACCAGTAAGCTCGCTTTGGCGGTCACGCTCGACGGGTGGCAAATTGTCGGTGAACCCCGAGCACGGAGATTTCCCCGCCCTGTTGGCCGAGGCCCTCGACGTCACCGCCAACGTCGATTTCGAACTCGCGGCTGCAGCCGAGCAGCTCGGCATCAGCAGTTCGCAACTCGTGAAATTCTTGAAAGTCGAGCCTGCCGCATTGACCTGGGTCAATCGCGAACGGCAAGCGCGAGGGTCGAAGCCCTACCATTGATGTGGGTCGCCTCGTCAATACGCAAAATGTTGCCTACAATGTGTGTCTTAACACACAAACCAAATCGCTGAGTATTCATGATTACAGTCCTCTTTGACATTGATGGCACACTCATCCAAACCGGCGGGGCGGGTAAAATCGCCTTTGCCGAGACCTTTCGCGAGTTGTTCGGCATCGAACAAATCTCGAGCAACGTCGGTTTCGCGGGTCGCAGCGACCGCGCCATCGCCGAGGAGCTTATGCGGACCCATGGCATCGAGGTCACGTCGCAGAATTGGCAGCGTTTCACCACGGCGTTTCTGCCCCGATTGGAGCAAGTGCTGCCCCGCTCGGCCGGCGAAGTCTTGCCCGGCGTCGTGGAACTGCTCGACGAATTGGCAACACTCCCCCATGTGGCCCTCGGCCTGCTAACCGGCAACATTGCCGCCGGGGCGCGGGCCAAACTCTCGCATTATCGGCTCTTCGAGCGTTTTCGCTTCGGAGGCTACGGTGACGACTGGGCTGACCGCAACGACATCGCCGTGGCCGCATTGCAGGCCGCAAGATTACACCTTAACGGCACTGCCGACCGCGACGACGGAGTCGTGGTCATCGGGGATACTCCCGCCGACATTCGCTGCGCCCGGGCGATCAACGCCTACGCGGTCGCCGTCGCCACGGGTGGGGCAACCCTCGATCAACTCGCCGCCGCCGAGCCCGATTTGCTCGTCGCCGATCTCACCGACAGCCGCGATTTGTTGCAGCACGTGAATTCGGTGATCGCTTGAAAGGGTTCTTGGATGGGTAAGACCAGCGAGAACCATCGCGAGTGGACCTTCGCCCAGCGGCACGGCCTGCTCTTGGTTGGTATTTCGCCCGTAATCGCCAATCTCATCGGCAGCGTCTTTAATATTCTTTACAACCAACAGCAGATTTGGCCCATCCTCTCTGAAGCGGAGCGCCTGCGCTTCGACAAGTGTTGGCAGATTTACAACTTGGTTGCCTATCCGCTCGCCGTAGCGAGCTGGATAGCACCACTGGTTTGGTTGCGAACTAGCCACCGCAATCTGCTGCGAGGCCGTCCCGTCGACGAAGCCCGTTTGGTCACCGCTCAACGGAGCGTCGTGAACTTGCCCTGGTGGATCCTCACCGTGGCGGGCATCACTTGGCTCACGTGCATTCCCGTGTTTTGGCTGGCGCTCGCCGCCGTGCCGGGAGAACTGGAACCAGAAGTTATTTGGCATTTGGCCGCCTCATTTATCACGGCGTCCTTGATCGCAATCAACCACAGTTTCTTCGCCGTGGAATTGGTGAGCCAGCGAGCACTCTATCCGGTCTTTTTTCGCAACAGCAACCCCGCCGACGTGCCGGGGGCCGTGCCGCTCAACATCACGGGCCGTGGCATGATGTGGGCTTTGTCGGCCGTGGTGAGTCCCGTCGTTTCGCTGGTGCTCTTGCTCTTGGTCCCGCATGCCTCGAAGGAGGCTCCGCTGTTCGGCGTCGCAGTGGGACTTGTCGCGATCGCCTTCGCGCT
>JBGTEU010000055.1:0-2145 GCA_041747595.1 Bythopirellula sp. | reverse complement strand
TGGCGAAATGATCTCTTCATCGCGCAACATGATCAGCCGCGGCTCAACATGTTTGGGCAAAACTTGCTCTGAGATCGCATGATGCATGAGCCGACGCGCGAGATCGCATTCCCGCACGCTTGTTCGCGTCCAATTGATGACCTGCGTGGTCAGCACGCTACGGATGGAAAGCTCCTGACAAAATCCCAAGAGCAGCACATTGATCCCCGCGGAATCGGCGTCGGTGAGCTCCGTGAGATTGCCGATGCCCATCAACATCTCGGCATCGGGGTAGCGGCGGCGCGTTTCGAGATAACGCCCCAAGCTTTCGGCAAAACCAAAGGAAATCGGCTCGAGAATCGGATCGATTCTGAGCGGCACTTCCGCGGACGCCAGAAACTCGACCGTGTCATCCAGACCGGCGAGCGTCTTTGGATCGTCGGGGATCGCGACCACTTCGATGCCCCAATCAAGGGCCGCTTCTCGATTCGAGGAATTGACGCTCAGCACTAATTCGGCACCCGCGCGGGCCGCGGCGGCAATCTCGGTTGGGTTCAAGCTGTCGATCGAAACTCGGAACCCACGATCTCGCAGCGCGGTGACCGCGTCAGCAACGCCGGCCCAGGTATGCCCTGAGTCGCAACCCAAGTCGATCACATCGGCTCCGTTTTGGGCGTAATCGTCGGCGAGCGCGAGAATTTCCGCGCGCGTCAGCCGTGGGCAATTGTTGATTTCCGCGAGTATTTCAATGTCGTACGCACCGTATTCGGCCGGTTTTACAGTCTGAGAAAAAAATCGGGGCAACTGCCGTAAATCACGCGGGCCGCATTCCACGGGAATGTTTGTCGCTGCGGAGAGCGGCGTGAGATCGCCCTCACAATAGCCGGGAATGACGACGCGCGTCGCGTGCGGCGGCACTTGCCAATGTTTGGCAATCCACGCCGGCGTCATCAACGCGGCCACCGTAATCGGCAACACGTCGAGGGTATAAGTGAAGCCCACTTGCCGCGACAACTCGGGGAGCAATTGCTCCAAGGCATGGCGTGCCAACCGGCCTGTGACAAAATGGATATGCTCGGTTGCCATGATGATCGCTCAACGGAGCCGATTAACTCCAAGCACGCTTGTCTGACGACCCCGCGAAGCCGCCATCGACGTGGAGAACCTGCCCGTTAATAAAGTCCGCATCGGGGGAAGCCAGAAATCTCACCGCGCGGGCGACGTCTTCCGGTGTGCCCCAGCGGCCGGCGAGCGATTCCTTGGTCGCGCGGTCGTGCCAATACTGGGAAGCCGTTTCGCCCCACTTGGTTTTGATCCACCCGGGCGCAACGCAATTCACGCGGACCGCGGGAGCCAACGACTTGGCCAAACTCCGCGAAAAAGCCGCCACGGCCCCTTTCACCGTGGCAAAATATTCGCCGCTCTCGCCGGCCATGCCGATCTCGGCTTGATCCCAGCCGATGTTCACGATGCAGCCGCTTCCACGGTCTTTCATTTTTTGACCAAAGGCCCGTGAGAGATGAATGGTCGCCTGCACGTCGACTTGCCAAAGCGCCGCCAGCTTTTTCGCAAAGGGCCACTCGGCAGTGTCACCTGTTAGCACGTCGACGCCCGCCGTGTTGACCAAAACGTCAAGCGGCGCGACCTGCAAGACGCTCTCGATGAACCGATCGAGCCCCCCCGAATCGGCCAAATCACAGGCCAGCACTCGCACTTCGATCTGTTGGCGCAACTCCTCAGCCAAGCGTTCCGCGTTCTCCGGGTGCCGATTGCCGTGCAGGATCAAATTGTCCCCCGCGGCCGCAAGTTCCCGGGCAATAGCCGAGCCAATCCCTCCCGAGCTTCCCGTAACCAGGGCCCATTTTCCGGAGAGCGAATTCGTAACTTTTTCGGTCATTATTCGCTTAATGCAACTGTGATGCAGGTGCCTGATCTTCGGTTGTCATGATTGTCCATGATTTCTAACATACCTAGAGTAACTTCTTGCGATTAAATAGACAGAGGAATTCAGAGTGGCAAGCGGAATCGGTGGAGTTGTTAGGCATACCCGTGTAAGATGGTTTCCGCTGGTCTGGCTCATCCTGGCCGCTGGAATCTGCTTGGGCATTCAAGTCAGTGGCAATGACCAAGACGTGAAGAATACGGCCATATTGCTCTCCTTTGGCG
>JBGTEU010000054.1:0-3595 GCA_041747595.1 Bythopirellula sp. | reverse complement strand
GCGGCGATTCAGCCCTTAAGCGGCGTACTTACGGCCGTTCGCCGCTTTCGCCGTAGGATCAGGCCGGCCATCCAGGCCGCTCCCATGCCAAGCATCGCCAGGCTCGAAGGTTCGGGGATGATGGTGAAATGAACTTCTCCGTACATCGAACGCACGTCGGCGGAAATATCGCCCGTCGCGCCGCCACCCCCCACAAGAATCTTGATCTGGTGAGCGCCTGCGGCGACCTCGAACGTCGTCGTTCCAATAAGCGTTATGGGGCTCGGTGGAGCAGGGTAGTCTGCCGGGCTGGGCATAGCAAATGTCGTCTTCTGAGCATCGACCCCGAATTCGAATCTCCCCATCGCCCACCAAATGCTGGGGAGAAAATTTCCTCCAAAGCTGTTCGTGTCGGTTGTTGTGGCCGTAAAGTCGTAGTCGAACTTGACGGCGCCGGGTTCCGTCAATGTGAAATTGTAGGTAAACGTGTTATCCGCATACATGGAAACATTGTTGGAGGTCGAAGTGGCGCTGCGAATGAGTGAGAGGTTGACGGTCGCCGAGCTAGCACTGTGGAATACGGCGTCTCCCTCGATATCGTAGCTCTGAGTTCCCAACGGCGACGTTCGTTGGTGGCTGACGGCTAAAGGTCCAATCGGTAGGGGCTGCGAATCCTCAACCGTTATTTGATTGCCGCCGAAGCTCGACAGAGCCAGAATTTTGGACTCCCCGGCTATCAGGCCCGCTTGGGCCCCCGGGGGCTGAGCGGTTAATAAGACGAGCAAGGCCAGCACCGTCGCGGCTCGTCGGATGTTGGTCAGTCCGACGCGCGATGCCTTTGCGGTGAGTTTCACGAGTCGAGTTTTGGTAGGGATTAGGTTCATGAGCAAATTATCCTGAGAAGGGGCGGAACAAGCGGCACATACGTCGCGTCGATCGTCGCCGCCTAGCGAAACAACCGCAGCTTCTGCGGACCCTGCGCTGGCTGATAAGAAATTTGATTTCCCCTTAGTCTACAAGGGAGAATCCTCAATTCAAGGGGTGCGGGCGTTTTTTGCGATGATCGACCAAATGGGGCCTGCCTGAGCTCAAGAGATAGCTCGATGAACGCAAAAAATACGCCCCGCACCCGCATTGCGTACGCAGCGTCCTCGAGTGGCTCTAGGATTTGGAAGTTCCGCGGCACTCCCGCCCGCATGCCGTCTCCCTGCGGGTCGGGGAACGCCCGGCAAGCATGCCAGTGCAAGAGTTGGCCGTGAGCGTCGGACGCGGCGTCCGCAGCCCGGCCAACGGACTGGGCCACCGACCCGATGAGCGCTGGGCATAAACAGCCGATCGCGCAAGAAACTGCTTCATAACGAAGCAATCGAGGGTTACAATGCAACGTACTGATCCGACGACCCAGCTACGCGAATCAGCGGCTTCTTCCGCATCATTTGGTCTCCATGTCGCCTTGCGTCGCAAAGTTCTTGCCAGATACTTGGTGATCGAGTGGACGAACGATTCGGATGCTGAGCGCCGTCATGGGGCAGAATTTTTCGGTCTCACCGAGGACCAGCTTTTTGAGGTAATCGCGAACGTGACACCCGCATTCGGACAGCAATTTGGCTGGCCAAATGTTATTTGGAAACTAGAGCTGCAGAAAGTCTACAAGATTGCTGCCGCTCCACCATTAGATCGACGCATAAACGGTTTCACTTAGCCAAATCGTGCCAGAACGCCCTTGGTGACAAAGGAGGGCGCGACCGGAGCGCCTTGATCAGATTACGCTGACGGTTCGGCCTGAGTAATCAATGTGTCTATAATGTAAGGCGTGTCGAAGTCGCTTGTGTCAAAATCCTGTTATTTACCCCGTTGGTAATGGAGAAAACTATGAATCTGAATTTACCCGACGAAGCCAACGCGTTCGTGCAGGGATTAGTTGCTCAGGGCAAGTACCAAAACGAAGAAGCAGCAATTGTGGAGGGTATCCGACTGCTCATGGGACGCGAAAGAGGACTTAAAGGAGATTGCGAAGAGTAACCTACGTGGGCAGTTACATCATCTTTTTTCGGCGACGCGAAAAGACACTAGAGATCGTTCGTGTGAGAAGAGGCGATCTCGAATTCCCGTTTCCCTAGGGGCATCCAATGGACCAACAACACACTCAAGAGCAGCGGTCCTAAAATATAGCCCGTACGACGCCTATGAGGGCGTGTCCTTATGCACAAGGTCGGATTCTCATTATGGCCTCGCTTGAGCGGCTTTCTTGTCGCACAAACGACGGGAGCCGCTGACAATACAAGCGCGGCATCGAACACAGGGCCATCCTAGCAAGGATTTCGTCGACATCGTGTCGACGAGCGGGGGCTCATTGCCTCCCCCTGCACCGCGCTAGCCTTTCTCTGTGTTCCGCCAGGTTGTTGAGTCATCCAACACAAGGGGACCATGATGAGTTTCTACGACGAACAACACCGATTCTATTGCGGCGTGGATCTGCACACAAAGAGGATCTACTTGTGCATCCTCGATTCCGAGGGGAATAAGCGATTGCATCGCAACGTTGGGGCTAAACCGGACGACTTTCTGGGATCGATTAAGCGGCTGCATGCAGGCGTTTCAAGATGCCAAAATCGACCTATGGGAGTTTGGTCCCCAAACCAGACAGCCGAGGGTTCTCCCTGAGATCGGTCTGGCATTCATCCACATTTCAGTAAAATGAAAGCGGGATATGCAACAGATCGGGAGTGTGGCGGAGTTGCAAACGATAGAACTTAGAGACGGCGGCATCCTGCTTTACGACGAGGGCTTTCTGCCGTCCGAATTGGCGGATCGTTACTTCCTCACGATCAGGGACGAATGCGCCTGGGAGCAAAAGCAGGGGATCTTTGGGCACATGCAGCCAAGATTGATTGCTTCCTACGGCGATGAAGGCGTCACTTATCGATACTCAGGCACGGTCAACGTGGCTCTTCCTTGGACCGAAACCTTGCTTGAAATCAAAGAGAAGATCGAAGCCATTCAGGGACAGTACAATTATTGTCTTTTGAACCGCTATCGTTCTGGCCAAGACAGCATGGGGATGCACGCCGATAATGAACCAGAAATGGGCAATGTGATCGGCTCGTTATCGCTGGGAGCGCCTCGAACATTTCGGATCAAGCACAACAAGACCAAAGATACAATGAGCTTCTCCCTCGGGCACGGGGCTTTGCTAATCATGGCCGGTACGATGCAGCAGTTCTGGAAGCACGAGATCCCGAAGACCAAGCAACAGGTCGGGGAACGACTCAACCTGACGTTTCGGCAGATTATTTTGCCAGCATGACAGCCAACGATCAGGTTGGTATCCGGCAGAGTGTGAAGACCTGTGTGTGGCTGGGCTCACCGGACTGCTACCGGAATCAGGATGCCGTTTTGTGGGAAGAGAGTGAAAAACACTCGGCTCGTAAGTGGTCAGATCGAGCATTGAAGAACCGTCCCAGTGGCCACACGGTCAGGGAGGGACGAACGGCTCAGACCTCTGCGATACGAGGTGGCACCGTCCGGTTCAATTTGTTGCCGATCCCGAATGCCAACACGGACGAAGCGGAAGGCCATCCTGCTTCAACGCCTTATGATCTTGCGGCATGGTGGT
>JBGTEU010000053.1:0-5597 GCA_041747595.1 Bythopirellula sp. | reverse complement strand
CGGCGTTGTGGTGGGTGCTCGTGTTTTACGGAGTGCTCGGTTTACTGACCGTTGTGCCAAGTTGGCGAGTCAGTTGGAGAACCCAAGTCGCGCTCGCCGCTTTGTGGACGGCCGTCGGCTTCGGCATTTCCGCGTGGAGTCACCGACCGGCGGACGAACTCCGCTGTTCGTTTGTGGCCGTGGGGCACGGGACCTGCGTTGTGTTGGAATTGCCGTCGGGTCAAACGCTACTCTACGTCGCCGGCAGTCTGGGTTCTCCGCAAACAACAACCAACACCATTTCCAGTTTCTTATGGTCCCGCGGCATCACGCACATCGACGGCGTCGTCATTTCGCACGCCGACGTGGACCATTACAACGCGCTGCCGGGACTCTTGGAACGCTTCGGCGTGGGTGCCGTTTACGTCTCGCCGTTGATGTTTGATCCGTGGGCCACCGCGGGGCAACTCACAGCGCCCAACTTTCTCAAGCAAACCCTCGACTCCGCGGGAGTGCCGCTCGAAGTAGTTTGGATGAACGACCACCTCCGCATCGCCGACGATCGAGTGAACATCGAGGTTCTGCATCCCCCGCAATTCGGCGTGCCGGGCCGGGACAACGCCAATAGCATTCTTTTGCTAATTGAATTCGCCGGTCAGCGAATTTTGCTCCCCGGCGATTTGGAATCCCCCGGCCTCGAAACCGTGATCGCCGAGCCCCCGCTTGATGTCGACATCTTGCTCGCCCCACACCACGGCAGCCGCCACAGCGACCCGCCCGGCTTCGCCCAATGGTGTACTCCCGAGTGGGTCGTGCTGAGCGGCCGTTATTCGGCCGATCAAACTCAAGTCACCACCACGTCGTATCGCGAGGTGGGTGCGGAGATTTTTCGCACCGCCGAAACTGGCTCGGTGGTATTTACTGTCAATTCTGGGGGAATTACTTGCGAGACGTTTCGCCAGTGACTTGCAGAAACCGAATTCGCGTTTTATTTAGCCCCGCCGCTTGCGACGGGTTCTCCAAGCACGGTGCAAACAGCGCGGCTAAGCTTAAATAGAGATGGTCAACCTGGATTCACGGCCTAGCCAGAGCTGCCCAGATTTCCTATGCTGTCCAACTGTTGTGCTAGGGGACAAATCGCTGTTTACCGCGATGGCCAATGTTGTCCATTGATTGCCAGCTTGTGTTGGGTAAAGATTGTAGTGACGCAAGGATGTTTCCTGATGAACACTTTGCTCATCTGATTAAGGAGCAGCAAAAGTGTCGACCCAGTTACCCGAACAAAATCAGCCCCTACGTGAAAACAATCAGTGGCAACAACGGGCTGCAGAATATCAAACCAGTCTCAAGCAATCGGGCACGGCGGCGATGGCCGCCGCGAATGCCGCTTACTTGCGAGGCAAATCGGCCTTTGAAGAATTGGGCATGAATTGGCCGATCGTGATCTGGATTGTCGTCGTTCATATCTTGGCGCTGATTGCCCCGTTCTTCTTTAGCTGGCCTGCGCTGATTACTTGCGTCGTGTTGGCATTTATCACCGGCAGTTTTGGCGTCTGCATGGGTTATCATCGCCTGCTCACGCATCAAAGCTTTCAAACCTATCGGCCGATTCGCTGGCTGCTCGCATTCTTGGGCGGACTGTCGGGCGAAGGCTCGGCCCTCACGTGGGTGGCCCAACATCGCAAGCATCATGCGCACAGCGACGAAGACGGCGATCCCCATTCCCCCATGCACGGCAACTGGTGGAGCCACCTGCTCTGGTTCATGCCGGACTTTGGTCGCAAGTGGCACAAAGAACTTTTAAGCCGCTACGCACCCGACATCACCAAGGACAAAATGATGGTCGTGCTGCATTACATGTTCCTCCCCTCGCATATCTTGCTCGGGGTGGCGCTCTTTCTCGCCGGATACTTCGGGCCAGAGAGTTGGGGGCTCGGCTCTACTTGGGCTGGTTGCTCGATGGTCTTCTGGGGCCTCGGTGTGCGAATGGTCTACGTGCTACACGTCACCTGGTTTGTGAATTCCGCGACGCACCTCTGGGGCTATCGCAATTACGAAACCAACGACAACAGCCGCAATCTGTGGTGGGTCGCGATTCTCGCCTGGGGAGAGGGTTGGCACAACAACCACCACGCCTATCAGCGCGTCGCCAGCCAAGGCCACCGCTGGTGGGAAATCGACGTCACCTACTGGTGCATTCTCCTGATGGAAAAGCTGGGCTTGGCGTGGGATGTGGTGCGACTCAAAGACGTAAGACGACAAGCCGTGTAGCGTTGTTTCTCCAGGGCGACGAAGTCGTCATTTGCCAGTTGCGCCCAAGAATGTGTACAGCATGCCTCACGGTGTATATACTGATTGGGACAAAAGCTACGTACCCGTCGGGTTCAAGAATTGCTCACCCTAAAGGGCCATTCTGTTGATGGAAAAGCTGGGCTTGGCCTCGGATTATAATCCCGCTCGAAGACGTGGCGGACAGCGGGGTAGCATTTCTCAATCAGACATTCACACCTGTAGCGTATTTCTTTGTATTCTGCGGCTAGTGCCTGTATACTTCGGCCGTCTTTCTTGTGTGTAGTTCTTTACTTGTCGATGATCGAGGTGAGCTAATGATTTTGAAACTATTCCGGTATGTATCGCTTTGCTTAGCGCTGCAGTGTAGTAACTTCGCAACAGTTCACGCCGGAATTCAAGTAGGTGACATTTTAGCGACTGTGAATCTGGACACCGGGGGCGGGGGTGTCATTCGCATTGATCCTGTTACCGGTGATCGAACGATCATTTCAGGTTTTGGCGTGGGAAGTGGCCCTAGCGGTTTATTCTTTAACGGGATCACTGCGGACAATCGCGGAAATATTAATGTTTCGGCTTCCGATTCAGGTTTTTTAGACGAAGCATCCATCATCAAAATCGACTCTGAAACCGGCGATCAGACCATCCTTTCTTCAAGCTCTGTTGGCTCAGGCTTGCCTCTTGGCAATGTTCAGCTTGCAATGGAATGGCAGAACGGCAAATTAATTGCCGGGCGTACCAGACTCTTTGAAATCGATACGGTGACGGGTGATCGAGAACTGATTTCCAGCGCATTGGCCCCATCCCAGGGCACTGGCGATACTTTTAGTGCTTTTGGTTTAACTATTGACCAATCCGACCAAATCCTCATAACGGATGCAGCCATTGGCGGTGTGATTGGCATTGATCCAACGACTGGTGATAGGGCGCTTGTCTCACAAGATCCCGACCAAGGCAGTGGACCTGGGTTCTCCGCTCCTACTGGAATCATCATCGATCGCATAAACGGTTCGGTTTATGTAAGTGACTTTGAGTTTGGTCAAATCGTGACCGTGGATCTCGTCACCGGAGATCGTACCAACATCTACACTTCTTCCAGATTGGCGCCATTTGATTTGGAACAAACGCTCGACGGAAATCTCATTACTATCGATCGAACTGATGACGAACAGTTACTCTCAATCGATCCCGTCAGTCTCGACACCAACGTCATCTCGACCTTGCAATTGACCTTTAATACGGTGATCGGTAACGGCCCTCTCTTTGATTACACTCGCGGATTATTTGTCGTCGAGAGCCTTGTTCCAGAGCCAGCAACATTGGGGCTCATCGGCCCAATAGCCTTGCTACTAGTGGTCATGCGCCAGCGGAGAATATCACCCTTGTCATCACAGAAAACACCTCGGGAGTCTTTGCAGAGCGTGCATTAGCAAAGTTTGACCCTCATTTCCCTGCATTTTTGCGGTTGCCAGCAGGCCCCGGATTGCTACATTAGAGGGTTCGTAGTTTAATTTTGTAACACATAGTAAAGGTAGGTTCAGCCACAACAAAACGTCACTGACGCAGTGTTAACTGTACGAAGGGGTTCGCAAGAGAGGCTGACTGAGCGAGGCATTGGGCTTCGCGAAGTGCGGCGAGATGAACCATCTAATCTCATCGGTGATAGGCTGGCGGTAACAGTTCAAGAGTAGGTAAAGATGTCGGTCACGAAAGAACGTAAGCAAGAATTAGTCAGTGAGTATGGTCGCGGTGGCATGGATACGGGTTCTCCCGAAATTCAAATTTCCATCCTGACCACCCGCATCGCGGAACTGACTAAACACCTTCGGGAGCACGATAAAGATCATGCGTGCCGACGAGGACTGCTGCGTATCGTAGGCAAGCGCCGCCGACTGCTGGATTACGTCAAGCGTAAGAATCCCCAGAAGTATCTCGATCTGTTACGCCGTCTGGAAATACGTAAATAAGTTCGGCGCAAGTAGTTTGGTTCCCGTTGCTCCCAACGCTTTCCTTGACTTCGTCTGCAATGAGTTTAGGCTCTCTCGCCGTTAAGTCGGTCCGCCCGGGATGTTTCGTTCGCGCTCGCGGCACACAAATCTGTGAAACCGCGAGCCAACTTCGTCTTCGCATAAGTCTCAGTTGCCGCAAGAGTTGTTCGGCTCCCAAAATTAGGAAGAAAGAAATTGAATAAAATTCGCGTTGAAAAGAAAATTGGTAATGCCGTCTTCAGTATGGAAACCGGTTATCTTGCCAAGCAGGCGGCCGGTAGTTGTCTCGTCCAATATGGCGACACAGTCGTCTTGTGTGCCTCCGCCACGGGCCCCTCACGGCCTGGTATCGACTTTTTCCCCCTCACCTGCGATTACCGCGAGCGCACCGCCGCGGCCGGCAAGTTCCCGGGCGGGTTCATGAAGCGTGAAGGCCGTCCCACGACCAAAGAAACGCTTACCGCCCGACTGATTGATCGCCCCATCCGCCCGATGTTTCCCGAGGGTTTCAATGACGAGGTGCAAGTGCAAGCCTTCGTCATGTCGAGCGACAAGCAATCCGATGCCGACGTCTTGGCCATGAACGGTGCCAGCGCGGCGCTTGGCGTTTCGGCGATGCCGTTCCAGGGTCCGATTGGCTCGGTCCGCTTGGGTTACATCGACGGCCAGTTTGTGCCGTTCCCCACGCAGGACGATTTGGAAGCCAGCTCGCTCGACTTGATCGTCTCTGGCACGAAAGACTCCGTGCTAATGATCGAAGGTTTCTCCCGCGAGATGCCCGAAGAGACGATGGCCGAGGCGATCATGGCGGCCCACGGCTTTATCCGCGAACTGTGCGACCTGCAGCAAGAATTGATCGACAAAGTCGGCACTCCGAAAACTCCCTACGAAGCACCTCCTTCCGACGGTTTGTTCGACGTGATGCAGCAACAGTTCGCCGCGCGGTTCAGCGAAGCGAACCTCACCGACGGCAAGAACGCCCGCTACGAAGCTGTAACGGCGTTGAAAGCGGAAGCCCTGGCGGCCTTGATCCCCGATCCAAAAGCCGAGGGTGCCTACACGCTCGATTCCTTCTACAAGAACTGGCACGACCTCGAAGCCAAGGTCAGCCGCGAACAAATCCTGAGCGGCACGCGTTCCGATGGCCGCAAGCACAATGAACTTCGCGACATCGCCTGCGAAGTCGATTTGCTTCCCCGCGTGCATGGTTCGGCCGTATTCCAACGGGGCGAAACGCAGGCCTTCATTACCGTCACCCTGGGCACGGGCCGCGACGAGCAACGCGTCGACGGTTTGTTCGACGAGTACACCAAACGATTCATGCTTGATTACAACTTCCCC
>JBGTEU010000052.1:0-3481 GCA_041747595.1 Bythopirellula sp. | reverse complement strand
GTGAGCTGGGCGTTCGCTCCCTCTTATGCCAAACCGCTGAGCGTGCCGCAAGGTTTGATCACGCTGATGACCCGCTTTGGCATGCACGTGACGCTCGCACATCCGCCGGGATACAACCTGGTGGGCCGCACGCTCGAAGCGGCCAAGAAGAACGCCGCTGAGTCCGGCGGCAAGTTTGAAATCGTCGATGACATGGACGCCGCCTTCGAAGGTGCCGACATTGTTTATCCGAAGAGTTGGGGCGTGTACGACCTGATGCTCGAGCGTCAGAATGCCACCACGAAAGAGGAAATCTCCGACAACCAAAAGGCGTGCCTCGCGATGAACGCCAAGTACAAGAACTGGATTTGCGACGAGAACCGCATGAAGCTCGCCAAAAAATCGGCCGTCTACATGCATTGTTTGCCGGCGGACCGCGGTTCGGAAGTGACCGACGCCGTCATCGACGGCCCGCAGTCGGTGGTGTTCCCCGAAGCGGAGAATCGCCTGCACACGGCGAAGGCGATCATGGCCTGCACAATGCGCGAGCGGCCTTTTTAAAGTATCCTGTCATTCCGAAGGAGCCTAGGTCCGCCGGAGGCGGAAGGAATCTGGCTTCAACTTTCGCACGTTGTCCATCCGAACGACGATGGAAGCCAGATCCCTCAGGTCGTAGAACTCCCTTCGGGATGACATTGAGAGAAAATCTATGTCGATCTCTCCGCAAAAACTTGTGATCGCACTGGGTGGCAATGCCATCAGCATCCCAGGCGAGCAGGGCACGATCGAAGAGCAGTTTCTGCACACTCAGCAGACGGCGACGTTCCTCGCCGACGCGATTCTCGCCGGCTATCACCCTATCATCACGCACGGCAACGGCCCGCAAGTAGGGAACATTCTTCGACGAGTGGAACTTGCCAAACATGAGCTTTACACAATCCCGCTCGAATTGTGCGTGGCCGACACACAGGCCGGCATGGGGTACATGATTTCCCAGTGCCTGATGAACGAACTGGCCGATCGCGGCGATCAACGGCATGTGACGACGATTGTTACCACGGTGCTCGTGGACCGCGACGATCCCGCGTTTCAGAACCCGACTAAGCCAATTGGCCCCAAGCTTGAAAAGAGCGTCGCCGAGAAGCAGCGCGAAGCCGAGGGATGGCACATCCGCGAGATGGAAGATGGCAGCTATCGCCGGATTGTGTCGTCACCGCGTCCCATGGAGATCATGGAGCTCTCGACGATTCGCAATCTGGCCGACGATGGGGACTTGGTGATCTGTTGCGGGGGAGGGGGGATCCCCGTCTGCCGTGATACGCAGGGTCGGTTTAGCGGCTCGGCTGCGGTGATCGACAAGGACCTCACGACGGCGCTCTTGGCGCGCGAGCTCGGTGTGTCGACGCTCATCATTCTCACGGGCGTGGAACAGGTCTGCCTCAACTTTGGAAAGCCCGATGAAAAACGGCTCTCCGAGATTTCACTCGCAGAATCGCAAGAATATCTCGCCGCGGGGCATTTTGGCAGCGGTTCGATGGGACCGAAAGTCGAGGCCGCGATTGATTTCGTCACCAACTCAACGGCGCCGAATCCCGTGGCCTACATCGGCCACCTCGAAAAACTCGGCGAAGTGCTGGCGGGAAAAAGCGGGACGCGGTTCTCCGCTTAATCCATTCGCGCCCACAATTCGCGCGTCGTTTGAACGGCCTGGGAGCGGATGCTGGGTTCGTCGCACGATGTGACTTGTCCGTCGCGCAAACACCAGCGGCCGTCGATCATCACGTGGCGAATCCATTCCGAGCCGAGGGCAAACAAGAAATGCCCGGCAAGGTTTTCGCTTTTGAGTGGCGTCGCGGGTCGATAGTTGGTGAGCACCAAATCAGCCGCCGCGCCAACTTCCAATCGGCCGAGCGTTACGCCCAACGCGCGTGAGGCGAGCGTCGCCGACTCGGCAAGAAGCGCGAGCGAGCCGCCGAAGGGGAGGGGGGCGTGCGCGTCGTGACTCTTGAATTCCGCGACCCGTGCTTCCCGCCACATGTCGGCCCCGATGCCGTCGGTTCCCAACACCACGGGCAAAGAGGCGCTAGCCACTTTCGTGTAGCCGACGCCGTTGTTCATGTTCGAGCTGGGATTGTGGGCCAGATGCAAAGTGTTCTTGTATTCGGCGAGTCGTGCGAAATCATCTTCCGACAAATGCGTACCGTGGCCGAGAATCGTGCCCGCGACTTCAAGAAGTCCAACCCGCTCGAAGCGGTCGATCAATCCACAGCCAAACTTCTCGCGGGTGATCTGCTCGTCGACGGGGTCTTCGGCGACGTGAATGTGGATTCCAACGCCAAATTCCTCGGCCATTTCCACGCAATCGGCAAGTGATTTTTCGCTCATTGTGAAGCTGGCGTGGGCCCCCACCAGCGCTGCGAAGAGTTGGTTGTTGGTTGCCTGACATTCCCGGATATAGCGCTCGCTTTCCACTAAGCCTTCGTCGCCTTCGGTCGGGCGATTGCGGTCGGTGACTTCGTAACACAACACTCCCCGGCAACCAACCGTGGCGATGCCTTGCTCAAGGGCGGTGAGACTCCCCTCGATGCAGTTGGGCGAAGCGTGGTGGTCGATCAGCGTGGTTGTCCCGCAACGGAGTGCCGCGAGCGCACCGATTTGGCCACTCGCGCGAACGCTTTCCAGGTTGTGCGCTCGGTCGAGCCGCCACCAGATGAGTTCCAAGATTTCATGAAAATTCTGCGGCGGGCGCGGTGGAGCCGGCATCCCCGCGGCGAGAGCCGAATACAAATGCGTGTGGCCACACACGAGCCCCGGCATCAGCACGGCGCCGTTGCCATCAACAACTTCGTCGCCAGGCTGCAGCGTGAGATTGCTGCCCACTGCCACGATGCGACCATCGGCTTGGCGAAGATCGCCCCGCCGCACGGTGGGCGGATCAAGCTGCACCAGGATGCAATCGCGAAATAATGTCGGCATCTAATTCTACAGCCTAGGTCCCAAAATTATTAGCCACGGATGAAACACGGATTGAACACAGACATTTGCAACGCAATAAAATTCCTCGACTAACACTCATTGTCACTAGATTCATCACTCCGAACATCCGTGTTTAATCCGTGAAATTCCGTGGCCTATTCTTTCTTCTTATCTGAAGTATTAACAGCCCCCAGGTTTACAGCAGCTCCAATACGCCCGACTGCGCGTTAAAGGCTTCGATCTGGCGATCCCATTCGCCTGCTTGGGCAAACGTCTCGTCCCAAAATTCCGGATTCCAAAGCTCACGCAATTCATCGGCCGTGCGGCCTTGCTGTTCGACCCAGGTGAAATACTTGAAGTTGTGCAGGGCCTTGCGATCCTGATAGGTGAGCTCACGCAGATAATCGAGCGTGATTCCATCAAGATAACGGGCGCGATGATTGGATGCCAATTCCGCGGAATACGCGCCGTGTTCCGAATTGAGCTCTTCGAGCCGGCTGGAATAGTGGCCCGCCGAATCGGTCAG
>JBGTEU010000051.1:0-3531 GCA_041747595.1 Bythopirellula sp. | reverse complement strand
GCGATCAAGGTGCCCGGCGAAATGATCTGACCTTCGTCGACTTCCAAGTGAGCACGCTCGGGCATGTAATAGAAGTCGAGAATCTTACCGTCGGAAACATTTTCCACGACGATCTGCGGATGCAAATCGCCCTTGTGCTCCATGATCACGAAGCGTTTCTTGCCGCTGGGATCCATTTCGCCGCGGATGGTTTCCCCTTCGACCAAGTCCTCGAAGCGGATCTTACCGCCCGTTTCTGAGAGAATCGGAATACTGTGCGGGTCCCATTCACATAGCACGTCACCCGGTGCCACAACTCCGTCTTCCGCAACCTTGATAACGGCACCGGCGGGGACTTCGTACTTCTCGACCTCGCGACCCTTTTCGTCGACCAGGGCGATTTCGCCGTTGCGGGTCAAAACCACCAATTGGCCGGCGTCATTCGTGACCGCCTTGAGGCGGGCAAACTTGGCGATCCCACCCTTCTTGGCTTTGATGTCGCTATCTTCGACGTCGCGTTGACCCACGCCGCCGATGTGGAACGTACGCATCGTGAGTTGCGTCCCTGGTTCGCCGATGCTTTGGGCCGCGATAATCCCCACGGCCATGCCTTCTTCCACCATGGCACCGGTCGACAAGTCCATGCCGTAGCACAACCGGCAAACGCCGAGGTCGGCGTCGCACGTCATCGGGCTGCGGACTTGAATCTTCTCCAGGCCGAGCAGCTCGATTTTGCGGGCGACATCGGAAGTAATCATCGCGTTCTCGGCAATGATCACTTCATCGGTGATCGGATTGACGATGTTCGCGCGACTCACGCGACCCTTGATCGAGTCGGCAAGACTCACTTCCACTTTTTCACCACGGTAAATAATTCCCTTGGTGATGCCTTGGGTCGTTCCGCAATCTTGCAGAGTGACCACCACGTTCTGTGCCACGTCGGCCAGCTTGCGGGTGAGGTAACCCGAGTCCGCCGTCTTGAGGGCCGTATCGGCCAGGCCCTTACGGGCACCGTGCGTCGAGCTGAAGTATTCGAGCACCGTCAAGCCTTCGCGGAAGTTCGCCTTGATCGGCGTTTCGATAATCTTGCCGGACGGCTTGGCCATCAGACCACGCATACCGCCAAGCTGACGCATCTGTTCGACGCCACCACGAGCACCGGAATGAGCCATCAAGAAGATCGGGTTGACGTATCCATCGGTGCGGAAATCGTTTTCCAGACCAGTCATCATCTCGGCCGTGATCTGTTCACGGGCGTGCGTCCAGGCGTCGAGCACCTGGTTGTACCGCTCGACTTCGGTGATCACGCCGCGTTGGAACAGCTTGTTGAACTTCATCACGGTCTTTTCGGCTTCGCCGATGATCTTGCCCTTGGTGGCCGGCGTGATCAAATCGTCGGTACCGAAGGACAAACCGCTCAGCGTTGCTTGACGGAAACCGAGCTGGTTCATGTCGTCCAAAAGTTCAATCGTGGCCCGGCGTCCAACGAATTCGTAACAGTCGGAAATCACCTTGGCCAATTCACTCGAACGCATGGACACGTTGTAGAACGGCATTCCCTGCGGCAGGATCATATTGAAGATCACACGGCCGACGGTCGTGTCGATGCGGGCACCCAACCGCTTGGGGTCGCCACGTTCCTCGCGCAACGAGCGATCCTTCGGAAGCCGCAGCTTGATGCGGGCATGCGTGCCGACCTTGCGGGCACCGTAGGCAGTCTCCACTTCTTCGAGCGAACTGAACACCATGCCGTCGCCCAGCGAATCGGGCACATTCATCGTCAGATAGTAGCTACCCATCACCACGTCTTGCGACGGGCTGATAATCGGCGAGCCGTTGCCTGGACTGAAAATGTTGTGCGTGCTCATCATCAACGTGTGTGCTTCCACCTGCGCTTCAATCGAGAGCGGCAAGTGAACGGCCATTTGGTCGCCGTCGAAGTCGGCGTTGAAGCCACGACAAACCAACGGATGGAGGTTAATCGCGTTCCCTTCCACGAGGGTCGGCTCAAAAGCCTGGATACCCATGCGGTGAAGCGTGGGGGCACGATTGAGAAGCACCGGGTGATTGGTGATCACCTCTTCGAGGATATCCCAGACTTCGTCGTCTTTGCGCTCGAGCATCTTCTTGGCCGACTTGATCGTGTCGGCGTGCCCGAGTTCCTTGAGACGGCGAATGATGAACGGCTGATACAACTCGAGCGCGATCTTCTTGGGCAGACCGCATTGATGCAGCTTGAGCCGCGGACCGACCACGATCACGCTCCGCGCCGAATAATCGACGCGCTTGCCGAGCAAGTTTTCACGGAACCGACCTTGTTTACCCTTGATCATGTCGGTCAAGGATTTCAGCGGGCGATTTGAAGAACCGAGCACCGGCCGTTTGCAGCGGTTGTTATCGAACAACGCGTCGACCGACTGTTGCAGCATCCGCTTTTCGTTGCGGATGATGACCTCGGGGGCGTTGAGATCGACCAGCTTCTTGAGCCGGTTATTGCGGTTGATGATGCGGCGATAAAGATCGTTAAGATCGCTCGTGGCAAAGTTGCCGCTGTCCAACAGCACCAACGGCCGCAGGTCGGGCGGAATCACGGGGATCACGTCCAGAACCATCCACTCCGGTTTGTTGTCGGAGTCGCGAATCGCCTCGACCGTCTTGAGCCGATTGATAAGGTCCTTGGCCTTTTGCTTCGAACCGGTTTCTTTGAGGTCGACGCGCAATTGCTCGGAGAGCTTCACAAGGTCCAAGGCCATCAAGAGCTTGCGAACCGCTTCGGCACCCATGTCGGCCTCGAAGGTTTCGCCGTACTGCTCGCGGGCAGCGCGATATTCTTCCTCAGTCAACAGTTGCTGCGGCTTGAGCGGCGTATCGCCCGGGTTGGTGACCACGTAATCCTGGAAGTAAATCACCTTTTCCAGGCTCGACGTCTTCATCGCCAGCAGGCTGCCCAACCGGCTCGGCATCGCCTTGAAGAACCAAATGTGGACCACGGGCGCGGCCAGCTCGATGTGGCCCATCCGCTTGCGGCGTACCCGGCTGTGCGTAACTTTCACGCCGCAGCGGTCGCAGATCATGCCCTTGTACTTCATGCCGCGGTACTTGCCGCAGGCACATTCCCAGTCCTTTTCGGGTCCGAAAATCCGCTCGCAGAACAAGCCATCCTTTTCCGGACGGTACGTGCGGTAGTTGATCGTCTCGGGCTTTTTCACCTCACCAAACGACCAACTGCGGATGTCATGCGGCCGGGCCAGGCTGATCTTCACCGATCCGTAATCATTCACGCGGTCGTAATTAGAGCTTTCAAGAACACTCATCGACGCTCCTCAATATATTTGGCGAACTGTTGATTCGCGGAATTCTCTGTGTTGGAAAAAAAACGGTTGCTTACTGGTTTTACAACTGTTGTCGCTTTTCCAATTGCATGTTGAGTCCCAGGCCACGGATTTCGTTGGTGAGCACGTCGAAGCTCGCCGGGGTGCCGGCTTGCAGCGTGTTCTCGCCCTTGACCATCGACTCGTAAATCTTCGTGCGGCCTTCGACGTCGTCGCTCTT
>JBGTEU010000050.1:0-3400 GCA_041747595.1 Bythopirellula sp. | reverse complement strand
GTGCAGGTTCAAGTCCTGTCTCCGGTACTGATTTCTAATGGGGTGTGACCTCCGGGTTTAGTTGCCTTGGAGGGCGATCTTTCTCCCGTTCTTATGCCGCTCGAGTGCGTGCAAGCTCTTCTCGGCCCTTTCGCCAAGGGTCTTGAGATTGCGAAAGTCCGGCGCGGAAATCGTAACCGGCACCTGGGCGTAATGGTCCAATACTTCTTGAAAACATTCGCGGCTTTCCTGGCGGATCTTTTCGAGATTGTCGACCGTCATATATTCGTTCCACTCGGGGGAAATCTGCTCTCGGAGATATTTTTCAAAATCATCTGGCGGCTCCGGCCAAGCCGCGCTGCCACCACTCGCGACAAATTCGTATTTTCGCGCGAGCAATTCCCCCAGGGCAAGCTCCGCGAATCCGTGAACTTCGACGGGTTGGGTATAGTCGTTGCCAAGCGTGCGCAAGAATCGTTCCCGCGCGTGAGACGGGTACTGGGCCGCGCGCAGGCAGAGCAGCGGCAAGTCGGGATTTTTGCCGTGTCGTGCCGAGATCACTTCCCAGGCAATCCGGTCCGCGTCGAACATTGCTTTTTGGTTACCGTCGACGTCGCCGCAACGATCGATGATCCACCGGCAACTCTTGAGCGCGGCTTCGTCATCAAGATTTTCTTCGATGATAGCGATAAACTTCGGCAGATACCGCAAGCCCGGGCAATTCCGATGAAGTTGAATTCTGTCGGCAGTCGTTAATTCTTCTGATAGTTCCGCGGCACGGTGAGCCTCGGCCGCGGCTTCATATTCTACATGGAGTCGATCGAACTGGGTGAGTCGATCCGATGTCTGCTCGACTTGAGTAAACGTACACGTCAAGTAGAGCATGACGAGCATGCCAGTCATAAAAATGCCTCCATCAATATGGTGATGCTTCGGTGGGAGTTTTTGTCTATGGAGTTAGATACACCGATGACCCAAGGGGGGTTACGTTTTTTGTGAGAATCGACATTTTTTTCAGCGCCATCCCACGGCGAGATCGCGCAAGCCGTTCTCGCGGCAAAAAATCAAGTGCGCGGAGAGGAAGTCAGAAGAATCTCTGGTCCTTACGCTTGCCTACTATTCAATCGCTCGGCAAAGAATTTTCTTGTCAGAATTCTTGACGGAATTATTCGCAGTATCACGTTCAAGTGGTTTTTTGCTATCAAGAGATTTCAAGAATTGTGGATGAAGACGAAAAGAACCACGCGGAGCGTGCTGCTGGGAACAAACTACTGTTCCGTCTATCGATAATTGTCATTCTGAGAGGAGTCGTACGACTCGAAGAGTCTTGGTTTGCCCATCACACGCACCCGATGACGGGCACTCGTTTAACCCAGATCCTTCGGTCGGCAGGACCTCCCTCAGGATGACATTGAGAAGCAGACGGACCACGACTACTCTCGAATCCGTCGTCCGCTGATGCGTCGCGAGGCTTCGTCGACGAGGTCGCGGTACTTGTTGCGGACGTCGAGATAGCTCCAAAAGAGATAGAGATTTCCCGCTCCCGAACCGCTCAACAACACCCAAGACAGTAGCAAGGGAAGCACGGGGCCAGTATTCGGCACGGCCGCAGTTTGCGCGGCAACTTGCTGCGCTTGCGGTTTTGTGTTCCAGTCAAAATTATTCGGCGTTGCCGCGGGCTGGTTTGATGCGGTGGGAAAACTCGCCGCCGGCTGTTGGCCAATCGGCAATCCATTGGCCCCGCGGATTTCGGCGTTGGCCGGTTGAGCGAGCATGTCGCTTCGAATTTCGGCGACGCTTGCCGAGGACTGCGATTGATTCGGCGTGGGTGTGATCGAAGGATCGTTGCCGGCCGTGGGCGAAAATGGGGGGAAATTGGGTCCTGCGGAATTTGCCGCTTGATCGTTGGCGGTTTGGCCGTTGCGATTGTCCGCGGTCGATAAGCCACCGCTTTGCGGCTGCAAGACATTGCCGTATTGATCTCTTTGTGTATTTTGTGAACCACTGTTTTGCGGGACATTGTTCTGCGGCAAGATGTTGGAATTCGAAGTTGAGAATGCTGGAGCCGGGCCATAGCGGTCTCCGCTTGCCACGTTCGGATTGTTTTGTTGCTGCGGTGCTGGAACTTCAGGCCACTGCGAATTGGCTGCGCCGTTCTGGTTGTTGGCATTCGTTCCCAGGGGATTGTTTGCGGAGTTTGTTGCAGGCATGCTGCTTTGCCAATCGCCCACTTGGTTGGAACTGATCGGCTGATCGAGGCGGCGGCGGCCGTTGGCCGTTGGCCCCGAATCTGCGGGGAGAATTTGCTGCGATTGAGGGTTTTGATAAGCGGGCGTGTTCACGCTCCCCGGAGGGAGTATGTCGGAATTTCCCCCTGGATTCTGGGTATTGCCGGCAACAGGTTCCGTGCCGAATAGTTGTCGGATGTCGTCGCGAACCGTCTCGCTGGCGCTCCGCAGGTTGTTGCCTAGTTCTTGACCAGCACGATCCACCGCAGTGCCGAGATTGCGCCCCGGCTCGGGGGGCAATACATCTTGAGCGACTTGACCCGCCGCGTTACGCACGGCCTGCCCACCACTTTGGAGCGAACGGGCGAAGGCATCTTGCGAGTTCGAAATGGGGCCGTTTATTGGAGTGATTTGCCCATTCACCGGTTGCTGATAACCGTAACCGTTGTTTGCGGCGTTGTTATTCGTTGTGTATTGAGTCTCAACCACGCCGTCGCGCGCGTGCTTTTGATCGGCAGGCCAGGGCTTGAGGTTCGTGACCAACGCCTGTTGTGGCAAGGTTCCCTCGCCAACCGTGATGCGAATGCGGCTGATCGGCCGCACGTGCTCGGGGATTTCCACCGCAAGAGGAATCGACGCGCCGTGCTTGAGCGAATCGACGAGTTCCGGCTCCAACTGCACGACGCATTCGTAGCTTTGGCTGCCATCAGGCATCGGCTGCCAACCACATACGATGCCCATTCCCGAAACGAGGCCTACTTTCAAAGCGCCAAAACTCAGCGCAAACGTGGCAAGCAAGGCGGCACTCATGGTCGAATCCTTTCCCAGCGAGATCTCGATTTTGTAATCAATCAAGATACGAAATATTCCAGTCGATCCCTCGAGTGGTTGTCACTCGTCACGGCATTCTAACCCGCTGCCAGAAAATCTCCTAGACAAGCCAGCAGCGCTAGTAGCGCATCCACCGAAAAGTGATAGCACTCTCGGTTCGGCGTCGAACCGCCGAATCAAGGTTGGTGACTTGGCTCTTGCGTCGCGGGCTCGACGGCTGGGGCGGCTGGGGCGGCTGCTGGCGGCTCGACCGCGTCAATCACGGGTTGCAAAGCCGTGGGGAGCTCGCTGCCCATTTGCTCGATTTCCTTGTTCAGCATGTTCACCAGCGCCTGCAGAAAGGCTACGAGCATGGGTCCGAC
>JBGTEU010000049.1:0-4255 GCA_041747595.1 Bythopirellula sp. | reverse complement strand
TCAAGCGTTTTATCAGCGGCTGCGGGATTGTCTTGAGAAATGTAATCTGCGATTCTCTTTAGCCAATCCAGCGATTCTTTGTCCATATTATTTTCGCCATGAGTCAATCCGCTGCCGGGCTTCTTCATTACTCACGGTTCGACCTGCCGCAACTTCATGCAAACCACGTTCCACAGCTTTGGCAAACGCCAATTCCCTTAAGAGTTCATCGTATGTGCTGTCGTCGGGCAATTGCTGTAGGACCGCGATCATTTGCTGCTTGGGAGTGTCTCGGTCAACTGTGCTCATTGTATTACTCCAAAGACCTAAGCCGATTTCCCGCAACAGTTTTTATATTTCTTCCCGCTGCCGCAGGGGCAAGGTTGGTTGCGGCCCACTTTTTCATCGCGGTTGCGGATTGGTTCCAACTTCTGCCTAGTGTCGGTTCCTTGAATCGCCGCCTGTTGCTGCTCGGCGATGTCGGAGGTCGTCGGGGCCGACTCGTGAATGGCCGCCGACTCGACCCATGTGCTGCCGACGAAATTTTCGTCCAACTGCTCCATCTTGAAAATCAAGTTCGTCACGTAGTTGGCCACGCTGCTCCACATGGTCTCGAACATCCGCATGCCTTCGCGTTTGTATTCGACCTTGGGATCGATCTGGGCGTAACCACGCAGGCCCACGCTGGAACGCAGGTGGTCCATGCTCAGCAAATGCTCTTTCCAAGCTTGATCGAGAATCTGCAACAGCACCGCCCGTTCCATGCGGCGCATTTCGGGGCGGAAAAAATCTTCCACCGCTTGCGACACGCGACGTTTAGCGGCGTTGTAGTCGAGCTTGGCCAATTCCTCGCTCGTCAGTGTGGTGAAACACGCCGTGTGTAGCCACGTGCTCAAATCATCGAGCTTGCCGTTGTTGCCGGTAACCTGGCCCAACGTCACGGCAGTGCCCGACTCAGAGAACAAGGCTTCCACGCGTTTTTGTGCCTCGGCCGCCACTTGATTTGCACGGACGTTATTTTGACGGCTGTACTCCAAAAGCATGGTGTGAATTTCTTCACGCTGCTTGGTCTTAAGGTCGTCGAGCGACAGATCGACCCCGAACCGATGCTTGGCCCATGCGACAAGTTCCTCGCGTTGGAGACCTTGCCTCTGCCCGGACTGATTGCGGGAAGCGAAACGATACATGCCGGCGAGCACTGGGTATTCCGATTCCCGCTCGTCATAAGATCGCCGCGCCCGCTCGTGAGCCAACTCGATAAACGCCCGCGTGCTGAGTTCGGCCGCCTCGTCAGGCGCCAGCTCGACGCCAAATTTGTCGTGCAGCCAGGCACACGCGGTCTTCACGCCATAACCTTCGTCCAGCAGTCGTGCCAAGTCGCTCAAATCAATCTTGCCGATCGCTTCGGTCGCTTGGGCAATCATGACCTCGCTCAATTGCTCCCGACCGATTTTTTTCAGATCGCGGTCTCGATAGTTAGTTCCCCAGCGGATGTTCGCCCACTTGGCCAGCGCTTCCCAGTTCCATTCTGATTCTTCCTCATCGGGAAGATTTTCTTCGATGGCGTCGTGGATCTGCGTTTCGGCCAGGCGATAGGCTTCGTCACGCGCGCGGCGGTCGGCATCCTCGGCGTTGGTATTGCGGAAGTCGCGGGCATCAAGCTGTACGTTGAGCAGGTTGCTGGCGGCGGCGGCGAACGACTCGCTGCCGTAATCGGAATCCAAAAAAGCCTGCAATTGTTCTTCGAGTTGCTCGCCGATCATTTCCATAATCAGCTCGCGGCAATTGTCGCCGTCGAGGATCCGCTGGCGATAGCCGTAAACTCGCTTGCGCTGCTCGTCCATCACCTCGTCGTATTCGAGCAAATTCTTGCGAATTTCGAAGTTGCGCTCTTCGACCTTTCGTTGGGCCCCTTCGATACGGCGAGAGACCATGCGGCTTTCGATGGCTTCGCCCTCTTGCATGCCAAGCCGGGTGAGAATGTTCTTCACCCATTCACCCGCGAAAATACGCATCAGGTCGTCTTCCAGTGACAGGAAGAACCGGCTGCTGCCCGGATCGCCTTGACGACCGCAACGACCACGGAGCTGCAAGTCGATGCGCCGCGATTCATGGCGTTCCGTACCGACGATGTGCAGGCCGCCAATTTTCTTAACTTCGACGCCCTGCTCTTTCATTTTCTCGCGGCGTTCGATCTTGCTGACAAGTTGTTCCCATTCGTCGTGCGGCACGTCGAGCCGCGTAGCATATTTGTCCTGCAACTCGGCCCAGGCCATCGTCTCGGCATTGCCGCCCAGAATGATGTCGGTGCCACGGCCCGCCATGTTCGTGGCGATCGTGACGGCACCCAAACGGCCCGCCTGAGCGACAATTTCCGCCTCTCGCTTGTGCTGTTTGGCATTGAGCACCGCATGAGTCACACCGCGTTTGTTGAGCAGATTGGAAAGCCGTTCGCTCTTTTCAATCGAAACGGTGCCGACGAGAATCGGACGCCCAGGCGGCTGAATGTGCGTAATCTTGTCGCGGGGGATCACTTCTTTTTTGTGTTCTTCAACCAAATCGAGCGTCACCGAATTCGCCTCTTCACCGACAAGCTTGCCGATGAACTGCGAACCATTCTTGGTTTCGACGGTCGTGAAGCGATTGATCCGTTCAATCTCGTCGGCGATCACATTAAACTTTTCCCGCTCTGTCCGCAGGATCATATCGGCATGCTCGAGCCGCTTCATGGGACGGTTCGTGGGGACACCGATCACGTCGAGCTTGTAAATCTTCCAGAATTCTCCAGCCTCGGTGAGGGCCGTACCGGTCATGCCCGAGATTTTCTTGTAAAGCTTAAAGAAATTTTGCAGTGTGATCGTGGCGAGGGTTTGGTTCTCTTCCTTGATCTGCACCCCTTCCTTGGCCTCGACCGCTTGATGTAGGCCATCGCTCCACTGGCGGCCCTCCATCAATCGGCCCGTGAACTCGTCGACGATAATCACACGGCCCTGCTGCACGACGTAATTGACGTCGAGCTTGTACAGATTATGGGCTTTGAGCGAGTTATCGAACAAATGCGGCCACTGCATGTTGCCGGCCGTGTAGAAGCTCTCCACGCCGGCAAGGCGCTCCGCCTCACGGACCCCTTCGTCGGTGAGGTGCGCGGAATGTTCTTTCTCCTTGACCTCAAAATGAATGTTGGGCTTTAACTGCCTCGCGATTTTGTCGGCTTTCAAATACTTGGAAATGTCGTCGCGGGCTGGTCCGGAAATAATCAGCGGCGTGCGGGCTTCGTCGATGAGGATATTATCGACTTCGTCGACGATGGCGTAATTCAGCACGCCTTGCGCTTGTTGCTGGTGCTTCGGATAGCGATCGTCGCCGCGGGCGGCGTGCTTCATATTGTCGCGCAGGTAATCGAATCCGAATTCGTTGTTCGTGCCGTAAGTGATATCGCAGGCATATGCTTGTTGCCGTTCGTTGGGGTCCATGCCAGACCAGATCGAATCGACGGTCAGCCCCAATCCGTTATAGATGGGTGCCATCCATTCCATGTCACGGCGGGCAAGATAATCGTTCACCGTGACGATATGCACGCCCTTGCCTTCGATGGCGTTGAGATACGCTGGCAAAGTCGCAACCAGGGTTTTGCCTTCACCGGTGACCATTTCAGCGATGTTGCCGCCATGAAGGATCATGCCGCCCATGAGCTGCACATCGTAATGCCGCATGTTCAGGAAGCGGCGTCCTGCTTCCCGGCAGGCCGCAAAGGCCTCGACCAAGAGGTCATCGAGGGTTTCGCCGGCTGCAAGCCGCTGGCGGAATTCGTCGGTCTTTGCGCGCAACTCCGCGTCGCTGATCGCCTGGTATGTCGGCTCAAGGGCCGTAATCGCGGCGACCTTGGGATGAGTTCGCTTGAGGTAGCGAGCGTTCGCCGAGCCAAACAATGCGGTAATGGCGCGCTCAAAACGGCCCAAGATGCCGTTGCCAAACCCGCTGAGGATTTCCCAAATTCTTTCCAGTAGTTCCATCGTTCACTCAGAAGACGCTTCTCGCGAAGAAGGCAGCCAAGACGGCTTGCCAGAACCGACAGCCAATGCTGCCGGTTGAGCCTGTTACCTTCCCGCGAAAAGTCAAAAGATCGACGTACCGCGAGCCCCCAACTCACGAGGGTGAGCTACGGTAATTTACGTAAGATTTTCGCAGCAAAAAGTTTATTGCGATTTTGCCGGGGGGTCAAGACAGATCAAACTCGTGGGAATCGTCGCAATGTTTTACGCCGAATAGTGTTAGG
>JBGTEU010000048.1:0-8988 GCA_041747595.1 Bythopirellula sp. | reverse complement strand
CACGACTGAATGAGAGGTGAAACCGATCCTCGCCGATGATAAAGTTGGGGACACTCATGCGAAGTGATCGTCCCATGAGTTGCGATGGAAGGTTGCCGGAAAAACAGGAGGTTTTTCCGGGACGATCGCCCGACTGGGGCTCGGCACGGAGTGTCACGGCGTGCGACTGCTGTTCATCTTCGGACGTCAGGAAAGCGGTTAAAGTTTGCTCCTCCACCTCGACCACCCGGCTGATGTCGTTTCCGAGCGTGTATAATCTCACCAAACCGTCCGCAGTGAAAAGGGCTTCTACGTGGTATTGATCATTTGCGAGTGAAACAATGTCGCCTCCGTGCATACCTGGAATGTGTTCGTGTCGCTTAGCCGATGTGTCGACATAATACCACACACGTTGAGCGATCAGGCCGAAAAATACCAAGGTAATGGCGCTGAGGAGAAGTTTTTGCCACATCATTAACACCTCTTAAATACACGGCTCCGGTTGCTGTCCAAAAAGGTTTGAAAACCGTCTTCAAGGAATACTGTACAAATAGGCGGCGATGTCGCGAGCGTCACTTTCGCTCAGGCCGAGGTCAGGCATTGCTGTTTGTGGATCGACTTTTTTGGGATTAGCAATCCAGAATACTAGATTTTGCGGGGTGTTGGGCAGGGTACCTGCAACGTAGATCCCTAGCCTCATGCGGTCGAGACGAGGACCTACATCACCAACCGCGCTGCGAATTCCCGGAATCGTATGGCAAGCTCCACAGCTATGCACTTGAATTAATGCTCTTCCACGTTCCGGACTTGCCCCAGGAACATATAAGACGGGCGACGTCGGATGACGATGCAAGCCCCACACTACGAAGTTAAATCCCACAATCAAGGTGAGCACGGCCAACAGCCCGAGCAGTTTGAAATATATAGTCAGTGATGCACCCATGATGTCATCATCCTTTCGCTGTCGACTGACGGAGCAACAATGGCGGGCCATTGAGCGGCACTTCCTCTAATCGTGTGAGCCAGCGACCAAACAGGATTGCAGCGACGAACGCGTAAACGAGGCAACCCGGCATCCACATGATGAGACCGGCCGTTTGCTGATCTTCTAGTGCTGAAACCCCCCAGACTGTTGTCCTCGTGACATAATCCTCGTACCAAACCCGCGGCGACAAGGCAAGAAACACGCCTAACGCCGAGGAATGTAACGACGTCGTAAAGAAATAGACAATCGCAACGACGGCACTTAGTCGGCGGCTACTCATCGGATCGAGGCACACTCGCCAAAAGAGGCAGGCGGTGATGAAAAACATGAGATGCTGCACATCATGGGCCAAAGGATGGCGAAGGGCAGCTTGATACATGACCGGATGGTGCCATATCCAAAGCGTTGCTGTGAATAACATCCAGATGAAGACAGGCCGCCAAAAGAGAGTCGAATTGGAAATGCGGAAAGCCGATCTCATGATGACGCCAATCCTTCCATTCCTTATTTCGGGAATCCCCCACGCCAATACCAAGCCGGGTGACCCTATCACCAGCAGCGGGGCTGCCACGGCCATCAAGAGCATGTGCTGGACCATATGGAGCGAACATAGCTCTTCGCTTAGCGCATCCAAGGGGGAAATTAAGGCAACCAGAATGACCAGCAAAGAGCCAAGAAAGCTCGCCGCCTGCAACCGGTTGACCCTACGCCCTACCCCAACCCGCGCCCAAAGTCGCGTGAGTCCTCGACAGTAAATCCATGCCAACAGGAGGGAAGTGAAAAGAACGAGCGGATCCCAATTCCATGCTCGCCACCATGTGTCGGGATCGGCGCGAATGCCATGTGCGAAAGCAACGGAAGGGCAGGTGAAATGAATGGTTACGGCAAGGATTGCAGGTCGCCACATGATGAGATTCCACGCCGCTTAGCAGGACTTCAAGTAGTATAAAATCGGAATGCTTTCAAAAAGGATGATGAAAGTAAACGTGCCGCTGGTGAGCAGGCCAGCCCAGGCGGTGTTCCGCATGATTGCTGTCTCGGCGTCTGCATTTTCTTGCTCTTGGAGGCGATGATGGACGCAATAGGCCACCGCGGTAGCCGCGCTGGCGATCGCAGTGGACGCCACGGTCAATGCTAACTCTAGCCAAGCGACAAGCGTGATCCCTAAATAGTCATGCTCCGAAAGTCGGCCCATGCAGCCAAACTCCGCGATGGCATAGGCAAACATTAAGTGGAATGTCCATGCGATCGCCCCTCCGAAAAGACAAAACCAAAGGAGGCCCCGGCCAACCCGTGAATTTTGTGCATTGCTGGGCATAAGGGAAGCTCCGGGCTTCAAATTACGTAAGGCGACAGGTAAAGAGTTCCGTAGACTACGGCGGCAATTGCCGCCGTGAAATAACTGTAGTGAGCTGTTATCTGCACATTTAAGGCCAAGAACAGCCGCCAATGTTCCACTTCCAGCCACAATCGTACTAATGTCATTCCGGCTAGACCTAGCCCAATGAGAACGAGCGTGTCTATCCCCCAACTCAGCACATAGAAAATGGAGCCGTACGCATTTGTTTGTGGGGCAAACCCCAACTGTGCAAGTTGAAGCGTATGGGCAATCAAGAAGGTTGCCATCAAAACGATACCGAAAATCAGTCCACCAATGCAGTAGCGTTTATATCCGCGTCGGAACGCGAACCATGCCCCTCCAAACGCAGCAGCGGTGACGCCGATGCTTATGAAAAGCAATCCCGACCACAGGAGCTCCGGCAATGGCACGCCAGCTTGCGGCCAATCGGCCGAATAGAGCCGAAGATAATAATAGGTATAGAGTAACGTGCCAAAACACCAGCCAAGCACCATCATCAGGAAGAACATTCCTGTCCATCCCAGCGATTTGCTGCCGGTTGTAAAGATCGGCAATCCTGTTTCATCCGGCAAGGTGCTTTTGCGCATCAACTCCAATTCTGCTCGGCTAGGCCAGTGCCACGCCATGAGTGCAGCCACACTGATAAGTAGGCCGACAGGAATGAACAAGTAAATTTTGGCGATGGTAGCGACAATGAGCAGGGCGATGCCCAGCGCCGCAACAAGCGGCATGTACGAGGGCGTGGCAAGTCGAGCGATCGCCTGCGGCTCGCCAGTAATTACATCCACAAGCAATGTGGCCCGCCATCGTTCGGGCCGATGATCCATTATCTCTGTAAGAGGCTGCCAACGGTCGGCGGACTGTGATTCACTCTTATCTTCCCACAAGGGATGCCGACTAGAAACCGTCGGTAAACGGGGATTAAGAACGAAGATGGGCGGCGAAGGAATTGTCCACTCCAGTGAATCGCCGCCCCAGGGATTCTGAGAAGCCTTCTCGCCAAAACGTAGTGTGTAAAGTACGTTGATGACGAATGCCAGGAATCCTCCAGCCATCACGAAAGCCCCGACTGTTGCGAGCAGGTTGTAACCATCCAGCTCAAGGCTTGCTGGATAAGTATAGACCCGCCGCGGCATCCCTAGCAGCCCCATGATGTGCATGGGAAAAAAAGTGGCATTGAATCCCACAAACGTCAGCCAGAAGCTCCACTTCCCCAACCGCTCGCTTGGCATTCGTCCACAGAATTTCGGCAACCAATAATAGATGCCGGCTAAGATTGGAAATACTGCTCCTCCAATCAACACATAATGAAAATGTGCTACTAGAAAATAGGTGTCGTGGACTTGCAAATCAAACGGCACCACCGCAATCATCACTCCTGTCAGACCCCCCAATACAAAGATAAACATAAATCCCAAGACAAATAGCAGGGGAGAGGCCAATCTAGGATTGCGGCCCCACAAGCTGGCGATCCAAGCGAAGATTTGCACTCCACTGGCGATGGCAATCATCAGGCTCGCCCCGGCGAAAAAATACAGTGACAATTCCGGCAACCCGGTCGTGTACATGTGATGGACCCAGAGTCCGAAGCTCAGGAAACCCGTCAACAGAATAGCGACGACAATCCAGGTGTATCCGATGATCCGCCCAGAGAAGGCGGTAACTATCATAGAAACAACGCCGGTGGCGGGCAAAAAAATAATGTAGACCTCAGGATGGCCGAAAAACCAAAACAGATGCTGCCATAGCAAATGATTTCCCCCCTTCTGATCATCAAAAAATCGGGTGCCCAGGTCATGGTCCAATTCTAAGAGCAACGTTGCAATCAACAGCGTGCTGAACGCGAACACAATCATGATAGCCGTCGCCAGCCACGCCCAAATGTAGAGAGGCATGCGGTTGAGCGACATGCCCGGCGCGCGTAATCGCAGAGTAGAGACTGCAAGTTCAGCGCCGGCGGCAATGCCTGCCACCTCCGCCGCTCCAAGTCCCACCACCCAAAAGTCAATTCCTTTTTTTGCGAACGAAGGCGCGGAGAGTGGCGTGTAGGCAAACCAACCGATGTCTGCGACCGCATCGAAGAGAAAGCCGGAAAAGAAGATAAAGCCACTGAAACGAAATATCCACTAACTAAATGCCGGTAATCGCGGATAAGCGAGATCGCGAGAGCCCAGCAGCCATGGCAACAGAATCGCCGCTAGGCCCTCTTGAAACGGCACGGCGAACAAATACATCATGATCGTGCCGTGCATAGTAAACAAACGGTTGTAGACTTCTGGTCCCAGAAACGTATTCTCCGCGTGAGCCAACTGAATACGCATCAAAAGCGCGAAGACTCCGGAAACTATGAAAAAAGTGAAGCTGGTCACCAAGAACCGCACCCCGATTTGAAAGGGATCGACGGTCGCTAATCCCCTGGGAAATCCGGTTGGCTCGTTCCACGTTTCGTTATAGACCTCCCGGTGTGGGGGTACTGAATGTTCCTTTCTCCTCTCCGCGCCACTCATTTCAGACTCTCCAAATAAGTGACAAGAGCGAGTAAATTCTCGGCAGTAAGATAGGTCCGAGGCATCTTAATGCCTGGCTTGATGGCCTGCGGGTTGGCGATCCAACCTGCAAGATTCCCACGCGTATTGGGAAGCATCGCCGCGCCGATCATGCGTCGGGCTCCCATGTGAGTTAAGTCTGGACCTACATTCCCTTTGGCAACAGTGTCTCGAACGGCGTGGCACTGCGCACAGCCGGCGCTCATGAAGACCTCGAACCCACGTTGCTCTTCATCCGTGGTCGGATCACGACGTGGGCTCGATCGATCCGCAACCCATGTGTCAAATTCATCCTGTGGCAAGGCTATGACTTCCAAGGCCATGTTCGCGTGCTGCGTGCCGCAATATTCTCCGCATTGACCACGAAAGATGCCGGGTTCGTCCGCCTGAATCCAAAACACGTTCTCCACGCCGGGAATGAGATCACGCTTGCCGTTGAGGCGCGGCACCCAAAAGCTGTGGATTACGTCCGCGCTCGCCAACTCAAGCCGTACGGGCTGACCGGCGGGAATATGAATTTCGTTAGCAGTGGTAATTCCTAAGTCTGGGTAGTGAATCTCCCACCACCACATGTGGCCAACCACGCGAACGGTCAAAGCTTCCGACGGCATAGCTAAGGAGGCCGAAGTTTTGAGAGAAAGTAAATAAAGCGGCGTGAGGACGACAACAGGCAACACAAATCCACCCGCAATGATAAAACCACTTCGCCCCAAGGGGGGTGTCGCACCGCTTTCCCCAAGCGCCTTGGACGGCCTTTGCTTGCCAGGAGCGCGAAAAGCCATGTAGAGCAGTAACATGACTAAAACGAACACTGCCGAGAAAACCCAGAACATGATCCACCACAGCCAAGCAATTTCAGCCGCCGCTGGGCCCGCGGGGTGCATTGCCGATTGACTCGGCACCAAGGTGCATCCAAACACGAATGAAGGCGAAAGCGGAAAATGAAGACACAGGTCGGCTATTTGACAGCACATGGGCCTATTCCTGCGTACGGCGGAAGGTTTGAGCGACAAGCACGAATGATACCACCTGTTCCAAATCTTCGCTGGCTAAGCGGCCTTGATAACTTGGCATGGCGACGCCGAGAGGTGGATGGAGGATGTATTCGCGTAGTTCCGATTGCGAGTAAATATGTTCCATTCGAGCCAAGTCCGGTCCGATTTGCGCGCGGCTCGAACCGGCAACCGCATGGCAACTCGTGCACCCGTACTTCTGGAAAAGAATTCGTCCGTGTTCAGCGTCAGCCGCTAAGACAACGCCCTGCGGTACTGAAGGCGCTTGAGTTTCAAGATGTCCTGCCCATGGAGATTGATATCGCAACCAGCTCAGCCCCAGGACGGCAAGAACCAGAATCCCAACGAGCGTGGTGGCGACCGGCCGATTTCGCCAGCCTCGTTCGGGCGAACGGTCGACAAACGGTAACAGAATCAGCAGCACGAATATGGTTACCGGGAACAACCACTGAAATGTAGGAGCTATCGCCGGCGGAAGCAGTGCCACCAGCGCGCTGTACCAAGCAAACCACCATTCCTCATTTGCAGACGATGTGGCGGCCTGATTCGCGGGCTCCAGTAGTTGCCGGGGTCCGATGGTGAGCGTCAGCGTTAGAACAAGAGTAACTGCAACCAAAGACCACGGTGAAATCTTAATAATGGCCGTCGGGAAAAAAACTTCGCCCTTGACGGGATGATGAGCCTGGTGCTCATAAAGTTCGCGTTGTTCCTCTGCGCTTTCAATCGGCTCTTGGCGTTCGCCCACAGTGGTCGTGCCATGCAAGATGACGAGGTAAACGTGATAGGCGACCAAAAGCAATAGCAGCAGGGGCAACACCACGACATGCATGGCAAACACGCGAGCGAGCGTCAAAGAAGTAATCTCCGGCCCACCTTGCGCCAAGAGAACGAGTTTTTCACCAATGTAAGGCACATTCTGGAAAGTGATCAGCGCTACCCGCAGCCCGTAGAATCCGCGCTCATCCCAGCGAAGGACATAACCTAACAGCGACGTGGTTAGCACGATAAACAAGAGGAAGACGCCGACCAACCAAGTAGCCTCGCGCGGTTCTTTGTAACCGCCCAAGCCAATTTGCCGGCAGAGATGCAAAAACAACATAACGACCATGAGACCCGCCGACCAATAGTGCAATCCGCGGACGAACCATCCAAGCGTTTGTCTTTCAGTGATGTGTTCGACACTTTGATAGGCTTCGTCAATGGCGGGACAATAGCCAAGCCCCAAAACGACGCCAGTAATTACTAAAATCGTCAGGAGAACCAACAGCGCCATGCCGTCCCCGTGATACCAGGGATCCTTAGGCACATGTCGATCAAGGATATTGTTCCATATCTGTCCCAGCCCGAACCGATCGACAATCCAGCGTAGTATCTTGGTAGCCACCGGCTCTCCTCTTTCAGACAGCAGGCGGTAGTGAAGTTACGTCAATTTCGAGCATACCATCACGTACACGGTGGACGTAGCGATGCATGGGCTTATTGGGTGGTCCGGCTAGCCGCCCACCGTCTTGGGCAAAAACGCCGCCGTGGCAGGCGCAGAAAAAGCATGCGCTACCATGGTCGTAATCGAGCGGACATCCAAGGTCCGTGCAACTTCGCGAGAAGACGACCAAGTCAGCTTCGGTGCGTCTCCAGATAAATACCGCTTGCTCCCGAAAAGAATGGGGCCAAGTTTTCCGGTCTCCAGCGATCGCGCCTTCGTGCATTGCGCCGATGGCGTAATCCTCCAGCCTACCCACGGACCGCCAGAGACTCTGCCGACGAGACTGAAAAACGGGCGATAGGCTCATCAAAAACGCCGGAATTGCCACTACGCTAGCGCCAACCATTGAAGCCCCTAAGACAAGCATTCCAAGAAGAGATCGTCGCGTCATGGTTAACACTCCGTCAACAACATTAGTCTACAATTACTCATTCGCTTGTAGGCCCTATTGGCCCAGCATGGTAATCACACCACCACCTCCAATCGGCAGCGATGCCTTGCGCATGCGGCGTCCCCAACGGGCTCGTTTGCTGTGGGCCCCGGCATGGCTACGACGCTTGTCTATCTGTGGGGTCTCCTAGAGCACGAAGACCGAACATTTCTTCGTAGGTGTTGGGATTCCGTGGCTGTCATCATTCTCGCTGTGCCATTCCGATGAACAGCATGATGAACAGCATTAGGTTCAGCCAGATTGAATGGTTTTGAAAACTCGCAAAGCTCAGTCTATAAATCATTTACGGAAATTGAGTTGGCATGAGTTAGGCAAATGATGTGCCGCGAATTATTTTGATAGTTGCCATGGAATATCGTTTCTTAGGCCAGTAAAGCGGCTCTCCACGCAAAGGCATTCGTGTACTAAATCACTGAAATTGAGGCCAGATTTTGAATCTATTGGTTCTTCACAAATCAAGCTGGTTGACAATCTTCCGCCCTATGACTTCAAAAGTGTCACAGAATAGTTTTCACCGTACAAAAGTTTTCTCAGTGATGGCTCGTAAGGCGTTTGTATCCTGCTATCCCGGGGAGCTCGATTCGTAGGTTTGCAGCTGATTTCGATCAGCTTGACAAGGTGGCTCAAGCTCATTTTTAATTTGTCACTAGAAAAGTGGCAAGCCGTGTGGAATGCAAGGGCGCTCAAGAATTAATGGTATAGGAGCACACTTGCTTGAATTAGGCGTGACCCGTCATAGGTTCCGACACCCGAATTAGTTACTTTTGCCTGACGCAGCGTGAATGATCGCACCGAGGATTTTTGCAAATACATCCTCTATTTATTTCCGTCATCATCGCATCGATTTCTGCGGGCCGATGTCTTGCTCAAGGCATTGCGGTCCGTCACGCGGATTATCAACTCGATACTCTTCCAGCAAACATCAAAAAAAGGTAGTGTGCGGCACGGATTCTCGTACCACAACACTACCTTCTGCCCCAAGACGTCGGGGATTTCATTCTCTAACGTTGGCGCCGTAGCAAGCCAGCGGCAATCGCTCCGAAGCCTAGTAGCAATCCTGTTGTTGGTTCGGGAACAAATAAGCGAACATTATCGATGAAAACCGTCACGGGTGAGGTGGACCCCAAAAACTGGACAGCCTGATAAGATGGATTTTGGCCCCTTGGGGCCC
>JBGTEU010000047.1:0-7877 GCA_041747595.1 Bythopirellula sp. | reverse complement strand
GCGGTGCCGTCGGGAACGACACTCCAAGTAAGGATGGCCGGTCGCCCCGGGGGCGAAAAACCTCCAGAAGTCGAGGACCAACCCGAGCCAACTGTTTGATAGGTCGCCGGCACGTCGCCGCCGCCCGTCTGAAAATAATCGAGGATGCTCTCATGAACGCATGAGACCGTGTCGGGCATGGCACATTGCTGGCAAGCAAAAGAACTCTGTGCAAGAGCCACAGCGAGCGCCAGCACGAGGGGGAGAATCCGGGTTGTGGTGCGTTGCATTAGTTCATCCGTTCCAATTTTCAAGTTGCACGTCTGGCGATAAACACCAACATGCCGTGCGAAACGGTGCGACACCCAACCAAAGGAATCTCCGTGGAGAATCTCCACACAGAACTTAATCCACCACTAAAGAGTGTCTCCCTACGGATCACTAAAAGCGTGAACCGCCACAGCTTAGCGGGACAAATTGCGACCGCAATCGAGCGAGATTCGCGGTCGGCGTTAGTTCATGAGACTGGCCTCGAAATAATTGGAAGGGAACACCGTTTAACACGGACAGGCCCGCTCGCGGAAGCAACATCGAGTTCCACAAGTCGGCAACCTCCAGAATAGTCGGCAATTGCGGTCCCAACAAGGGTTTTGCGGGGCAAACCAGCGTGGGAAGCAAAATCTTCACATTCGGCCGCCATCCTTGCGCAAGTCGTTCGGGTGGCTAACATTTTGTCGGCAAATCCGATTAAATGAACCCATGGCCAAGACCGCTTCCACGACCGTCCCCGCGCTCAAGCTGCTAATTTCCCCAGGCGAGTATCGGCCAGAGGGCGTCTGCGCGGTGGCGGGGAACGACGCATTTCTCCAGCACGAAGTCCGGGGGGCCCTCGTCCGAACTCTGTTGGGCGATGGCAACGACTCGTTGGGCGCCAACGTCATCGAAGGCAAATCCGCCGAACTCCGCGACGTGCTCGATGCCCTCAACGAGCGGTCGCTCTTTGGCGGCGACGAACGGGTGGTCATCGTCGAAGAAGCCGATTCGTTCGTCAAACAATACCGCGAGCAACTCGAAGCGATCACAGAGAAACCGCCAACTGGTGCCGTGCTCATTTTGGAAGTCGCCAGTTGGCCCGGCAACACGCGGCTGGCCAAAGCGGTCGCACAGCGCGGTATGACGATAAGTTGCCAAGTCCCCGAGAAGGGCGCGGAGCTCACCGCGTTCACCAAGCTGCTCAAGGACTGGTTGATTCGCGTTGCCAAGCGCGATCATCAGGTGGAACTCAAACGGCCCGCGGCGGATTTGTTGGTCGATCTTCTGCCCCCCGAACCCGGCATCTTATTTCAAGAAGTCGCTCGGCTGGCGATGCTCACCGAAAACAACTCCGCCATCGACGCCGAGTTGGTACGCGAGAACGTCGGCGGCTGGCGCGTACGCAAGACGTGGGACATGATCGACGCCGCCGCCGATGGCAATGCCGCCGAGGCCCTTGCACAACTCGACCGCCTGCTTGCCGCGGGAGAAGATCCCTTCGGATTGTTGCCGCAAATGGCTTCGACGCTGCGCAAGTTTGCCGCCGCGGCGCGAACCTATGAGCAGGCCGAGCAACGGGGTAAAAAAATGTCGCTGCGAGCCGCGCTCGAGGAAAGTGGCATGCCGGTGTTTAAAATCAGCACCGCGGAAAATCAACTCAAGCTCATCGGCCGCCCGCGAGCCAAGCAGCTCTTCCGCTGGCTGCTAGCAGCCGACTTGGAACTCAAGGGGCACAATTCCACCAAAGATCGTGCCCGTCGCGTGCTGGAAACCCTCATCGTCCGCTTGGCTAAGCAAGCCACCCCCCACCCTGCCCCGCGCTAGCATTCCACGTGTTATCCCGAGGGAGCCTTGGTCCGCCGGAGGCGGAGCGAGCCTCCCTCGGAATGTCATCAGATATCGCTTGCATTGATTCGAACTTGCGGTGTGAACGCGGGTTATCTACCATCCGCCCCGCTTCTCTTAAGGGTACTACCAACTTTCGCGCATCGGCATGATCGCTTCATCGTCAATTTGTCATCTTCTGCGCAGCACCAGCGCAATCACGGTGGCTTGCGCGCTCTGCTGCCTCGGTTGCAGCGCTCCCTGGTCCGTCGGTCGCAATACCCAGCCGCTGGCCATTTCGCACAAAGCATCCGACTCGCTCCCGGCTCCGCCGTTGGCCACCGAACAGTACTTGGCACCCTCGGCCGAGGTCGTGAGCGTTAGCAAATCAACTCCGCCGGTCGTCGAACTCTCAACCGATCAAGAAATCGCGCTCAACAACCTCATCGCCGAAGTTCGAAATACGCTCGCACTCGATCCCGCCGCCGAACACCAACTCCGCAGCGAGCTCCGCCAGGCCCGGCAAGACGAATGGCCTCTGGTGGTCAAACAGTTTCGCTCGGCATTGGCGTATCGCGCGGAATTGTTGGCTCGTGAGAGCCGGCAAGCCTCGGAATTCAAACGGGTGAGCCACACAACGCAATTCCCGGCGATCCCTCAGCAAATGGGAAATGAAAACACGAGCGCAACCGACATCCAAAAGTTGCAGGCCGCGGTGGTTCAAGCCGAGAGTATGCACCTCGCCAGCCACGTCACGCCAGTGGCGACAACACAAAATCCCACGCCGATTCCCGCGCGTTCTGATCCCCTTCCCGTCCGCGGCACGACCGTCGCCAATCAATCCTCGTTTGGCGGGCCCACTTCCTTGGGCGGTGAAGTCACGCAAGCTTCGCACGTTGCCGCCACCAATGCCGGTTGGCAAACCCATCTCACTTCGGCCATCGACGCCATGCAGCAGCAAGTGAAAACCCATCCCGGCAACACCGACGAACTCCAAGAGCACATGCGGCTACGGATGCTGCTGCTGATGGCCGGCCGTGAAACCGATTCGCTCGCGCCGATTCCCGGTGCCTCGCCGACCGAACAAGATTATTGGTCGAAGCAGTTGTTCGCGCTTTCGACTTATTTCGATGCCAATCGGCAGCCCGACACCAAGCAACGCGCCGCCGGGGCCTTGGTGCATCTCGACGCGGCTCGGGCCAAGCTCGCCGAACTCGCCACCCTGCAGGTCCGCAATCTCACGTTCGTCAACAAGGTCGACGGCTACGGCTTGTACGACGCGCACAAGGACACAAAATTCAAGCCAGGTGATCAAGTCACGCTCTACACCGAAATCGACAACTTCCGCAGCGAATCCACGAAAGACGGTTATCGCACCACGCTCGCCACAAGCTATGAAGTGGTCGATACCCAAGGCCGCCGCGTTGATGGGGCGCAATTCCCCGAGGTGGAAGACGTTTGCAGAAACCAACGCCACGATTTTCACATGCAGTACGGCGTGGCCCTCCCCACGCGGATTTATCCTGGCCAGTACGAATTGCGGCTAATCATTACCGATCAACTTACCCACAAGATCGGCCAGGCGACGATCCTTTTTGAAATCGTCGACTAGCTTTAGCCGCTTGCGGCTTGGCGATTCCTCGGGGTAAAATGAGTGCTCCTCGTCCACCCATTCTCTCACTTCGAGGCAACGATCATGTCCGTCTCACGCCGCCAATTTCTCGCCACTTCCGCCGCCACGGCAGCTTCCATCACGTTCCTCAACAGCACGGCAGCGCTCGCAGTGGGTGTTTCCGACATCCGGGTGGCCACCATCGGCCTGCGGGGCCGTGGTCAAAGCCATCTTGACTCGCTCTCCAAAAACATCGTGGCGGTCTGCGACGTCGATGAAAACGTCCTCAACGACAAGGCCTCGAAGTTTGAAGGTAAGCATGGTCGGAAGCTCGAGCTATTCACCGACTACCGAAAACTGCTTGAGCGCAAAGATATCGACGCCGTCTCGATTGCCACTCCCAATCACACCCATGCCCTGATCGCAGTCGCCGCGGCCCAGGCGGGCAAAGACGTCTACTGCGAGAAACCCATCGCCCAGACGATTTGGGAAGGCCGGCAAGTGGTACAAGCGGCGCGCAAGTACGACCGCATCATTCAGTGCGGCACCCAATCCCGCTCCAGCGAAAGCATCAAGAGTGCCGTGGAATTCGTCCGCAGTGGCGAACTGGGGCCTATCCGTTACGTGGTGGGCACTTGCTACAAACCACGCCCCAGCATCGGCAAGCTTGACAAGCCGCTCGAAATTCCCGCCACCATTGATTACGACCTCTGGTGCGGACCGGCCGAGAAGAATGAAATTTTCCGTCCCCAGCTTCATTACGATTGGCACTGGGATTTCAACACCGGCAATGGCGACATGGGGAATCAAGGAATCCATCAAATGGATGTCGCCCGCTGGTTTCTGGGGGTCGACACGCTTGCCCCACGGGTGTTGAGCATCGGTGGCCGGCTCGGTTACGAAGACGCCGGCGATACCCCCAACACGCAGATTGCCTACTTCGATTATCCTAATGCCCCGTTGATCTTCGAGACTCGCGGGCTGCCCCACTCGAAGGCAGGTCAAAAACGCTGGGAAAGGTCGATGGATAAATATCGCGGAATGCAAATTGGCGTGATCGTCCAGTGCGAGAAGGGATATGTCGTCGCGAGCAACAGCTCCATGGATTCGTTCGCATACGACAATCAAGGCAAACTGATCAAAGGCTGGCAAAACGAGGATTTGCCCCACTATGCCAATTGGCTCAACGCCGTGGCAGCGCGGAATTCCTCGCTCCTCAACGCCGAAATCCAAGAGGGGCATCTTTCCAGCGCCCTTTGCTTCATGGGGAGCATCTCCCATCGCCTCGGCGAAAAGAAACGCGCCGCAGAAATCGCCGAGTTCGTCGCGGGCCGCGAATTGCTCGCCAACTCCTTCGATCGCATGGCGAGTCACCTGCGTGCGAACGACGTCGAGATCGACGGCGATGCCGCCCTCACGCTCGGCGCGCAGTTGGAACTCGACACGGCGAGCGAAATGTTCGTCGGCAACGACGCAGCCAACGAGCTGCGCACCCGAGTGCAACGCGCCCCGTTCATCATCCCCGATCTTGAACGCGAAGGCACACAAACCGCCGCGGGCTAGGCGCCGCACAGCATCGTTTAGCCGCAAGGCGGAGCGAAGCGCAGCCGAGCGCTCAGAAGGTCAAATGTCGTCCCCACTCCAAACCCCGCTCCACTCCGTGGCGCTACGTGTCGCGGCTAAACAATGCAGCGCTGCGTGTCGCGGCTAAACGATGCAGCGCTCCGTGTCGCGGGTAAACCGCCTCGCGGTTGAACGCGTCGGTTGGTATGATGATCTTTTGTCCAGCCGGGCAGCGGTTGCCTGGTTCGCGTCAACTGCAATCATCGCAACCACGCACCATGCCCCCCGTTGATAGCCCGCCGACTCCCCTCGCCGCCGGAAAGAAAGATCTCCGCGGCGAATTGTCGTCGCTGAAAATCGACCGCACCAAGGCGCGCAAGACTTCGCTGCTGGGGCGGCTGGTGTGGATCGTGCTCGGCCTGGCACTCGTCGGGGGAATTGGCGGCGGCGCCTATTGGGCGCTCCACGATTGGCTCTTTCCGCTTCCCGTCGTCAAGGTCGAGACGGCACGCATCATGACCAAGGGCCAAGTCTCCGCCCAACTCACCGCGACGGGTTATCTCGAATCCCGCTGGCAAGCCGCCGTGGGTGCCAGGGTTCCCGGTCGGATTGCGAACATCCCCGTCGAGGAAGGCGACAAAGTGAAGGCCGGCGATTTGCTCGCCGAGTTGGAGCATTCCGATTTAGACGCCTCGCTCGCCTCGCGCAAGGTGGCCGTCACCCTGGCCGAAGCACAAATTTCTGAAGCCGAATTTACTCTCGCCCAAAGCGAGCGCGACATGAACCGCCAACGACAACTCTACGAACGCAGCAACGCCGGCACGATCGAGGCTGTCGAGCAAGCCGAAACCGCGTACCGCGTCGCCCAAGCTACGCTGCAGGCCCGCCAAGCCTCGTTGGCAGCTGCCCAAAGCAATGTCGTTGAAGCCGAGGAAGCGGTTAAGAACATGTTCATCTACGCCCCGTTCGACGGCACCGTCGTGACCAAGGATGCCGAGCAGGGGGAATCGATCATGCCCGGCGGCATGGGCGCGAGTTCCGGCCGCGGCTCGGTGATCACGCTCGCCAAACTCGACGAGCTCGAAGTCGATACCGACGTAAAAGAAGATTATCTCAGTCAACTTCGTAAGGGCCAGCCAACGCAGGTGATCGTCGACGCGGTGCCCAATCACCGCTACCGGGGCCGGCTCCGCGAGATCATGCCCATGGGAGACCGCACCCGCGGCATCGTCAAAGTCAAAGTCACCATACTCGACCCCGACGAACGTTTATTTCCCGAATTGAGCGCGACGGTGCTGTTTCTCCCCGATGCCCCCGCAGGCAGTGAAACGAACCAGGCCCAAGAAAAAGGCGTCTTTGTCCCCGTCGCAGCGGTCCAGGGAGTCGACCAGGATAAATTCGTCTGGCTCCTTGAGCAAGATCGCGTGCGGAAACTTAGCATCAACACCGAAGGCGAAACCAACGAGGGTTTGATCGCCATCGCCGGTGGCCTCATTGGCGGCGAGCGCGTGATCGTCGATCCCCCACCCGGCCTCAAGGATGGCGACCAAGTGAAACTCCCCGAGTAGTAATAAATGTCATTCCGAAGGAGCCTCGGCGACTGAGGAATCTGGGTTCAGGCCGTATACGCAATCCATGTGTGAACGTTCTGCAAACCAGATCCCTCGGGTCGCTGCACATCCCCGTTGGAAAAACTTGGCTCACTTCGGAATGACAACAAGAAAATGCACCTGAAGGAAACCCGATGTCCGACAACCACGCCGAATCCGTCGTCGAGCTCTTGAACGTCAGCAAGGGCTTCATGCGCGGCTCGCAAGAAATCCCCGTCCTCACGAATACCACGCTTCACATCCCCAAGGGCGATTTCGTCGCCGTGATGGGACCCTCCGGTTCCGGCAAATCGACGCTGCTGAATCTCTGCGCGGGACTCGATCGCCCCACCACGGGTAAAGTCATCGTCAACGGCACGGACCTGGGGGAACTCTCCGAAGCGCGGCTCTCCAAGTGGCGGAGTGAAAATCTTGGCTTCATTTTCCAAATGTTCAATCTGATGCCGGTCCTCAGTGCCCAAGAAAACGTCGAGCTGCCACTGATGCTCACGCCCCTTTCGCGTGCCGAGCGGCGTAAGCAAGCCGAGACCTCCTTGCGGATCGTGGGCCTCGCGGATCGCGCCGATCACTATCCCCGCCAACTTTCCGGCGGTCAGGAACAGCGCGTCGCCATCGCCCGCGCATTGGCCAACGACCCCGTATTGCTGCTGGCCGACGAACCGACCGGTAATCTCGACGCAACGAGCGCCCAGGATGTGCTCGAGTTGCTGGAATCGTTGAACGATCAATTCGGAACGACGATCGTCATGGTGACGCATGATCCCAAGGCCGCCCGCCGAGCGAAAAAACTCTTGCACCTCGAGAAAGGCACGTTCGTCCAGGCCGACATTGAAATGTTGGAACATTCCAAATGAAATACCTCCCGCTGATTATCCGCAACGTATTCCGCAACAAGATTCGCTCGCTCTTCACGGCGTCGTCGATTGCAGTGAGTCTGTTTCTGGTGGTGATGCTTTATTCGTTCTTGACCCTGCAGGATGAAAACGCAGAAGCCACGAAAATCTATAATCGCCTGATCGTCATGAACGTGCAGGGTCTCACCGGCAACGTGCCGATTGCCTACGTCGACCGCATTCGCCGCGTCGAAGGGGTCAAGGCGGCGACGCCGTTCTCGTGGTTCGGCGGGAAATATCTCGACGAAAAGATTCCCTTTGGCCAGTTCGGCGTCGATGCCGAGGCGGTCCCCGAAGTCTATCCCGATTACGAAATTGCTCCCGATCAACTCAAGGCCTGGCAAGACGACAAGACCGGCTGCA
>JBGTEU010000046.1:0-1853 GCA_041747595.1 Bythopirellula sp. | reverse complement strand
AAACTCTTGCTGTGCCTTGTAGTCTTTCATATCACCAAAATAGTTGAAATGATTGGAATGAATTGTTCACTTGCCCGGGGCCTTACTGCGATCCGCCTGCGGCACATATTTGGACAACTTCTGCTCGGCGAAGATCGGCTTAATCCGCGCGAGACGCTGCCGGCCGTCTTCCATCGGTAAGCTGACCATCGTATCACCCACGAGCGGTTTACAGTATGCGACAAACTCGTCACTCACATCGGTGCCGCTGGCTGTGATCCACTTGTCGGGGAAGGTGCGCTCGCTGTTGGCGACTTCCGGAAGCGGTACCTTGTCGTAAGTGACGCCGTATTTGGGCCCGGCTTGACGGAGAATCGTCGACATAAAACCACTCTCGCCGTTGGCCGCAAGTTGCAGGGCCTTCACGCCCACTTCGTACGCTTCGTCCAAATCCACTTCGGAAGCATAACCAATCGAGTTCCGCTGATCGGTCCCCGAAACGTTGCAGCGAGCGGCACCCTTGGCCGCCAAACCCTTGGAATTGAGATAATTAGTGATCAATTGGGCTACCGTGATTTGGCTTGCGCTGAACGACGTATGACCGAAGGCATCTTTGACTTCGCCAAGATTACCAACGTCCAAGCCTTCGCTCACGACAAGCATCACCCGGCCATCCCGCTTGAGTTGGTCGTTGACTTGATCCGCGATTTGCTCAAGCGACACCTTGCGCTCGGCAAGATAAATCTGGAGTGGCATCTCGCGATTGAGATCGGCCAAACGAGCAGCCGCGGGGATGTAGCCAATCTTGCGGCCCATCGCCTGCAACACCAACACGGGATCGGCCGGCGACGAACCGGCATTCTCCTCGTTGGCGTTTTGCACCATGTGCATCCAATATTTTGCACAGGAACCGTAACCCGGCGTATGGTCGATGAGTTTAAATTCGCTGTCGCCGACGTCGTTGTCGATTGTTTTTGGAACGCCCACGCCGACTAAATCCAAGCCGCGTTCGTGGGCCAAGGCCGCCACTTTGTTGGCGGTATCCATCGAGTCGTTGCCGCCGATGTACAGGAAATAGCCAATATCGTGTGCTTTGAAGATTTCAATGACGCGGTCGAAATCTTCGGTCTGCCAACTCTTGAGCTTATAACGACAAGTTCCGATGGAACCCGCGGCAGGCGTGAATCGCAGCAAGGCAATTTCTTCGGGCGACTGGGCGGTGAGGTCGATCAATTCTTCCTTGAGAACCCCCTCGATGCCGTGATGACCTCCGTAGACGCTCCCCACGCCGTCAAAACCACGCGCGGCTTCGACAATCCCCCGCAAAGTACTATTGATGACGCAACTAGGACCGCCACTCTGGGCGACAACCATATTTCTCGCAGCCATAATTTCCCTGTCCGTCGGAACGCGTAAACCCTACCGCACGTGAACTCGCGATGCTACTAACCGGCACGCACACTTGCGGACGAATTTCGCATTTTAGCGACATGGGAAGGGGGCAGCAATCGCCTAAAAAAACGCAACCAAGTTCCGATTACTTGCTTTGCAACTGGGCACGCTGCTGATAAACCGGCAGGTCGAGAATGCGCTGTTCAATTCGCTCTAGTTCGGCAGTTAAATTACTATCACCGCCTTCGCCAAAACGGGAACGCAATTGGGCCGACTGCAAGCCCTCAGCAAGATCCGCAATTTCGGGCATAAATTTTTCCACTGTAAAGGCCCGCGCGATTTCATCCAGTGTAATCCCCCCGGCCAACACTTGTTCCGCAAACACGATCCCCGCCCGATTTGCAGCCATATCGGCGAAACTAAAACCTGTCCCCCCATTGGCATCCAGCGTTTCTTTGAGCAGCCCCACGGTCCGCGCCGCG
>JBGTEU010000045.1:0-2217 GCA_041747595.1 Bythopirellula sp. | reverse complement strand
GTCGTAGCCTTGATCGCGAAGGTGGGCGAGCGCTCGGAGCAAAACTTCGATTCCCTTCCGCGGACGAAACAACGCGGCCATGCCCAGCGTCCAAGTGCCCGTGGGGCGGCGGCGAGTCGCCCCCTGCACCGCGGGGACGCCGTTGGGAACATAGACCACGCGGTCCGTGGCGATGCCTTGCGCGATCATCAACTCGGCAAGGCTCGGGGAGACGGCGATCAATTTGGCCGCCCGACGCAGGAACCATTGTTCCATTTTTGCGTTGACGAAATTCTGTAGCCGCCTCGTGGAATCGGCTCCCGTGGGGCTGTGGACGTGGTACACGAGCGGCACACCGGCTTCTCGCGACGCAATCGCACCGGCTAGCAGTGACCGGGGCGTGTGCGCGTGGACGAGCGCGAAGTCTTCGCGGCGAATGAGTTTGGCCAGTTCCCAGCCGCACTTGAAATCAAAGCGACCCTGCATCGGCGTGCGGTAGAGCGTGGCCGCCTTTGTTTGCCGCGCCTCGGGAAAGCGGTCCGGCTTGACGCATGCGAAGCTCACGTCGAAACCAACCGCCGGCAATTCTTGGGCGAGCAGATCTTGCACGCGCTCGGCGCCCGAATAGTGTTCGCCATTGATCACGTGCAGCACACGGCGCGTGGCAATCGCCGTGCTCGTGGGCGGCACGAAGACGGGGATGTTGATCGTCGACAAATCAAAAGCGGGCAGCGTCTCGGACATACGTAAGTGTAGGTCACGAAATTCTAGAAAAAGGTAACGCCCAGGGATTGCAATCCCTGGGCGTTCTGCAACAAACTAATGATACATGTACTAATGTACACATTGTCAGGATCGCAGATAATGCCAATCTCCCGCGAAACTTTTCCGGTTGGTCCCCCGGAACCTCCACGTGAGTTCGCTTGGTTTCATGTCGTGCTCACGACTTATGGCACATGGCTTCCTGGTGACCCTCGCGGTTTTCGCACCAGGCATCATCGCCAACATGTTGATGGCGATTACAAATCGCCGCCCACGGAAGATTATTCCGCCAAATTTAAGTACAGCACTTCAGTCCTTAAACAGCCGCCTGTTCATGTGGAAACGGGACTGCAACCGATTCTTGGTCGAGCCATTGTGGAGCGCCTGCTAAAACTAGGGGCATTTGTACTTGCCGCCGCGGTGATCGAAACTCACGTGCATGTGCTGGTGAAAATACCAACGGATCAGACACGCCATTGGGTGGGACTTGCCAAGAAACATGCTTGGTTCGAATTGCGCAATGCAGGCTATCGGATAAAGCTCTGGGCCAAGCGTGCTAAGTTCACCCCGATCGAAGATCGCAAACATCTCAAGAATTGCTTGCGATATATTGTCGCACATCACCGGCAAGGAGCATGGGTGTGGATTTGGGAAGGGCTATCCAATGCGCTCGTCGATGATTTGACTTCTGAAAAATCAACACGGCGGTAACGCCCAGGAATGCCAACGCCCAGGGATTGCAATCCCTGGTCGTTAGCGCTTTTGCGTGAAATTAAATTCGAATAACAGTGCTCAGTACGAGCCGTCTTCAGGCTGCGCTGCAGTTGCATCACCAATCAAGCCCGATTGTTTATGATTGGACGTCATCAGTTGAGCAAACACAAACGGGTCGATCTGATCGGAAATGAAGGAAACCTGCGAGCCCACAAAAGCTGCATTAACACCAGCAGGGTGGAAGCTTGAGGCAATACCAGGCCGCGGTAGCACGGGAGGTTCAGTTTCGGCTGCCTCAGCTTCATCTGGAACAAGTTGAGACATACCAAAGAAAGTGGAATACTCAGGAATCTCTTTACTGCCATTAACTCTCAGGCGGGTATCCTGAACAACATCGTTTGGTTGGACCCAAGTAAATCCGAAGTGAAAATTAGCGTCACGAGTTGTAGTGTAATCGTTGCCCTCGCCGGTATAGGAGTAGTACAAGGCTGCCAAGCTTTCAGAAAAGAGCAGTGTCTTGCTTGTTCCATCACCCTTGCTTTGGATATAGGCAACCGACATCGACTGCATCGGCGCGCCTTGATCGTCGCGAATGTCAGGGGTACTGGCTTTCCAAGGAGGGTTAGTGGGAGGGTTGGTGAGGTTAAATGAGGCAAGTCGCGTACGATCTAAAAACACACCATCGGCCGGGTTTTCCCACGAGAGTTTCTTCTCAGTCGTGTTTTCGCCACGATTCCAAGCATCGCGACGTCCCGAGTTTCC
>JBGTEU010000044.1:0-1920 GCA_041747595.1 Bythopirellula sp. | reverse complement strand
TGCAAGACTACAAACGCGTTCTGACCAAGCAAGCCCTCGCCAGCGGACGCTCGCCGCACTCCTTGTGGGAACCGATTCAAGCCGACATCGAGATTCAAGCAAATCTCGACGCCATGCGTGCCGCGGGGATTGAGGCCCACTATCATCGTTGTGACGTCGGCGATTGGGACCAGCTCGCTTGCGTGATCGCCGAAATCCGCAAACAGAGCGGACCCATTGACGGCATTCTCCATGGTGCCGGGGTGCGACATACGGCTCGGTTGGAGCAGATCACGGGCGAACAATTGGAGCGCAGCATTCGTGCGAAAGTGGATGGGGCGGTCGCACTGATGAACCTCACCCGAAACGATCCGATAAAACATTTCGTTTCGTTTGGTTCTTTGGGAGGACGATTCGGCATGAACGGCGGCGGCGACTACGCGATGGTCAACGAAGCGCTCGCCAAGCTCACCGGCTGGTATCGGCGGCAAAGGCCCGAATGTGCCGCCGTGACATTTCATTGGCATGCGATCGAAGGGGTCGGCATGATGACCCGGCCGCAGAGCTTTGGTCCCGCCGCGATCAATAAATTGAATCTCATGCCGGTCGACGAAGCGTATCGGCATCTCGTGCGGGAACTTAACGCCAGTTGCTCGGAAAGCGAAATTCTCACCACCGACGGCGAGTACCACTCGCGATTCTATCCCACGGATGCAGTTATTTCAGAAGTGCCACCTGATGAAGTGACGGACGGTCATCCCCTCATTGGTGCCAGAGTCAATAACTCTTGGTCGATCACGTTTGATCCGGTCAACGATATTTTTCTCAAAGAGCATTGCTTCAAAGAAAAACCGTTGCTTCCGATGGTGGCGGGCGTCGAGGCGTTTGCCGAGGCGGCTGTTGATGCGACATCTGCCGCGTATCCGATTGAGTTGCGAAGCTTGCGCGTCGTTCAGCCGTTCAAATTTTTCAGTGAGAATCCCGTTGATGCACGAATTGTGAGCGAGCCACACCAGGGGAAAACAAAATTAAAACTCGTCGCCGAGTTCAAGAATCGCAAGGGCCAAATTGTCGAAGCGGATCGGTTGCACATGACCGCCGCAATTGGAGAGTTCACCCCGCAAAAAACGAATCGACACAGATTCACGATCCCTGAAAAATTCAACAACGCCTGGTATCCCGACGATGAGCTGGCGATTTACCACGGGGCGAGTTTTCGTTGCGTAAAACAGGCGAGCACAAGTGAGCGCGAGGGTTGGACGCGGATCGTCGCACCGCATTCCAATGCGTTGAATGGCACGCTACGTCGGGGCAATTGGCTCGTTCCGAGTGTGGTGCTCGACGGCGCACTTTTTAGTTGCGGCATCTATTTTTACATCAATCGCCCCGGCACGGTCACGATTCCCTTGGGGATCGAGCGGCTGGTAATCTCCGCCGTGCCCGTGGAAGCCGAAGAATGTCTGTGTCACTACGAATTAAAAGACGCTAATGCCGTCCGAGCTTTGTTTGACTTCGTCGTTGTCAATCAGGCGGGCGACGAATTGTTGAGTGCCGTAAATTACGAAGCTGCGCTCTTCATGGAGACACGGCCATGAATATTGATGGAACTCAAATCGAAATCGCCTACGTGACCGATCAGCCATTCACCGAGCAGTTGCGGCTGCTCTCTTGTGGGGAAGAGAACGAGCTCGGAAAAATAAAAAATCCCGTGCGGCGGTGGACCTTTGTCGCCGGCCGCGGGGTCGCCAAGCGATTGCTCACGCGAATTTTTCCACAGATATTTCCAGTTGCAATTAACATTCGCACACGTGACCAGCATGGGAGAGGAATCAGCCCTCAAGTGGAAATCGACGGCAACCCTTGGGCAGGTTCGCTTTCGATTTCCCATACGACCAAATGGGCAGTGGCCGCAACGGCCGTGGATTCCAGCCATCGCGTGGG
>JBGTEU010000043.1:0-4597 GCA_041747595.1 Bythopirellula sp. | reverse complement strand
GATGAAGCACCCAGGCAACGAGCGGAAGGCATCTCATGGGAGATTGCCAAATTTGTAAGAGACACAAGTTGTCTTAAAAAAAGGAGCCGCTCATGATTCGACGTGTATTGTCCCGCCCCCTCACCCGGCTTGCCGTTCTCGCCTTCACGATCCTTGCCCTATCAAACACAGATTGGGCCCGCGCTGCCGAACCGCTCACCGCCCCCTCCGCGTTGACGCGGTTATCGAACCCATTGCAGGTCGATAGCCAAATGCTCCCCGCGCTGTTACCGCCGATGTCACATCTTGTTCAATCACCCTACGCCGATGCTCGATCCCTCGAGAACCCCTTGGGTATCGAACTCAAGGCTCCCTCACAGAGCGATGCGATTCGCGCCGTGGTCATCCCACCAGCGACGAAACCCTTGCCGACGCCCACCGCGATGAACGGCAGTTCCGTGAGCGCCAGCTTCCAGGCCGATGCTCCAGAACTCGCTTCCCCCTTCGTTCGGAATCCCCCACTTACTTTCACTCCGATGTTAAGTGCTCCCCCTGCGGTAAAGCAATTTCCAGTGAGACAAGAACCGACCTTCGGCCTGAGTGGCTCGGTTGTCGTTTTGGGGCGTTAAGCCCGTGATAGGTTCCCTGGACCCGGGGCAGGGTCCTGGGACCTGTCGGCCATGGAAAGACATTCATTTCGAATGGACCAGCACGGCGCCCATGGATTCATGTTCGTCCACGTGTCGGTCTCCATCGAGCCATTCGAGAATCCGCCAATCAAGCCAGCGGAAATCTCCGTCGAGGCCCCGCATGCCTAAAAACTTGCGGACCCCCAAGAATCCCAAATGCCCGCCGTGCGAGGTGATAATCGTTTCGACGCTGTCGCTGTGGGGATAATCAAACAAGGATTTGCACGGCACGATCGGATCGTCCTTGCTGAACACGATGGTCACTCTCTGGCGTATCAAGGCAAGCTTTGGACCTGGCTGAGTCTGCTTGTAATAATCTTCCGCGGAACAGAAACCGCCGCTCGGCGCGATCACGATCTCGTCGATGTCGCGCAATTTCGGCGGACAGCGCGGGATGGACTTGGGAGCGAGGTCGGGAAATTTCTGCCAGCGATCCACGACCTGCTGCCAAATTTGCTTGACGAAAAACTTGTCGTACTTGCGGCCCAAATAAGTCCGGAAGTTTCGCTCGCACGAAAACAAATCAATCGGCGGGCAAACTACTAACGATTTCTCCAAGTTGCCGACCCGCATCTCGCCCACCTCGGCGAGCATATTGAGCACCAGCGTTCCGCCGAGCGAGTAGCCGACAATCGACACGGGCGAATCAGAGTACAATTCGCCAATCGTATAAACCGCCGAGGCCACGTCGCTAAACAAGCCGCAGTGGGCCGGCATTCTTGCGATCCCCTGCCCTGCCCCACAGCCTCGCATGTCGGCACGGAAAACTCGATAGCCGTGGGCCGTGAGTTTTTCCGCCATACGGGTCATGTAGGTGCTCTCGAAACTCCCCGACAACCCGTGAATCAAAAGCACGCTGGGGGTCGCATCATTGGCGTCGGCGGGATTGTCTTCGTGCAGCACAATCGTGTCGCCATCGTCGAGCGTCACGCGATGCTGCGTTGCCGCATAGGGTGCCACGCGCCGCGGCCAGTGAATCCCCATCACGGTTTGCAAATGGGAATTGGCCAGCAGCGGGTGGGGGCGAAATTTCCAAACTTCCGTGGGAGAGCTCATAGCAGCAATCGAACGCGACAAATCATGCGGGTGGGGACGGTTGCAGGACTGGCAATTTACCACAATCAAGCCGTACGGTCACTACAAACTTAGCATCCGCAGAATGTTGAATCCGCGCGTGGTTTATCTTATCTCTTCTGCAAACTTTACCAAACTGCCTCAATCGCGGTGACCGGGTCTACCATCGAGTTTAACCTGCCGCTCACCCGAAGTTAATCTCAGTGCAAGCATTAATGCCCTCGACGGGTCCTCTGGGGCATCGGCAGTGGGCAATTCGATCCGGAAGGAACCGTCATGAAATTTCCTGCTCGTTCGGCACGGGTGGCATTTGTGGTCCATATTGAAAGCCCCCGGGCAGCCGCGGCGGACGTCGCACGCATTGAACACGTGGTTCACCTGTTCCACGGACATGGCTTGCCGGCTACTTGGTCGGCAAGCACCTGCGGCAGTTGTGAATTGATGCTGCACAGGGGCTTGCTGCAACCGAATGACGAATTGGCGGTCGCCTTGGGTTCAAGCTGCGCGGCAAGTTCGAGTTCCTTCCGTGACACCCTCCGCCAAGGCCTGGCCACAATCCAAGCCTGTGCGGGGACACCCATTAGCTTGGTCGCCGGCGAACCAGCCGAGCTCCGCCACCACGCCGCGATCCTTGCTGAACAGGGCATTCGCGGCATCCTGTCGAATCAGGTGAAATCCGCTGCCGCAACGAGCCACTCCCCCCTCCCCTGCGGACTCTGGCAACTCGATTATGCGGTGGCGATTCCCCACAAGTCGTGGTTGGCACGCTTGCTGGCCGGTGGAAATTCCTGGCAGCGGCTCGCCAAATTGATCGCCAAAGAGCAGACGATCGTGGTCTCCGTCGACGCGCTGCAAGTTGCGCAAGCCTCGGCTCGCAGCCTGCAAAATCTCGAGAAGCTGCTCCGCCAAGTTTCACTGATCGCCAGCCGCGATGAACTGCAGGTCATCACCGCCGGTGAAATTATCGCCGAGCTCACGGCCAGCCGCACCTCGCGGCCACAACGCTCAATTCTCCGCGCCGCCTAAACCGCCGCTCGCGGCTTAGCGCTACCACTCCACAAATGTGATTTGCTACAATCGCCCCATGCACCCTCGCATGCGATTGCTAGTTGTTTGCCTACTGTTTTTCTACGCTGCACGCGTTAGTGGTGAAGAAACGATTTCCACGTTTCTCACCCACATGCCTCAGAACAGCGACAAGCGTTGCATCGGCATCGCCGGAGTTGCCGAAGCGTTGATCAAGGGCAAACAAGGGGACGATCTCGCCCCTTCATCGGTCGATGCACTCGCCGACCAAATTTATCAAAATTTCACTTCGGGCAAGTCCATTCATTACCCCGCACAACTCACACTCGCGGATAAGAAAGTGGCGATTGATGACATGCTCGCCTTGCAGGAGCTCAGCAGACGCGTGGCGGATCTGTACAAAGCCGATTATTGCCATCTGCGCCGCACCCCAGCGGGGATCAAACGCCTATTCGCTGCCGAAGAGCAACCCGTCAAAACTCGAGCCGAGCTCACGCGACTTTTGCAGGGAGAGCCTGAGAAGATCATGTTCTTCTGCTGCTTTGGAATGCGCGTTTTTCCCGACGGAAAAGTAAGCGAGACGAGTCACGCCGTACTCATCCAGGCGATGCCCCATGAGGATTTTATCGTCTATGATCCCAACGATCCTGGCCGGCCGGCGGTCTGCTCTCTTGAGGAAAAATTCACGGGTTTGTGGATGAGTTGGAAATGCAAATACCGCGACCAGGAAATCGAAACCGAACAGGGGTATCATGTCGTGCCCAGCACGCGATACTTCAGCGCACTCCAATAGGCCGACGCGCGGCTTAGCGCTTTTGATTTGTTCTACGTGCCTTTTCTAATAATCAAAGCCCCCTCCCCTAGCCCCTCCCCAGGGTACTGGGGAGGGGGATTTGGGAACTGCTTTCATAAACTTTTCACCTGCCGCAAATCTATAAACCGCTGTCCTTTGCCTTCGGAGCGCGGCAGCGACATCGGCGTGACCAAGCGGACTTCGACCTTCAGCCCCAAGCGCAGTTGCAATTCCTCGGCAATGCGGCCAGGTTGCTGAAGATGATCCTCGACGTCGACCACCATTTCATCCATTTCACCCCGTTTGCGGACTGTGAACTGATACTCGGCAACTTCCGGAAAGCTGTGCATAATCTGCTCGATGGAACTGGGAAAAATGTTCACGCCGCGCACGACTAGCATGTCGTCGGCACGGCCCAACACGCCCCCTTCCAACAGCACGAAACGGTTCTCATTTTCAGTATTCCAGAGGGGCCGCACCAAGTCGCCGGTGCGATAGCGGATTACCGGCATGCCGCAGCGACCAAGTGAGGTGAGCACCAACTGCGCGAGTTCACCCTCTCGCGCCGGTTCTCCCGTATCGACGGAGAGAAATTCGGCGATAAATTCACTCTCCAGCACATGGAGTCCCCGCGCGTCCGCGTCGCCGAATCCCCAGGCCCCCACTTCGCTCGCGCCGCTATGATCGGTGATGCGCGCGTGCCAAGCGGATTCGAGCCGGGCGCGAGTCGCGGGAATCGACCCCCCTGCCTCGCCCGCGACGATAATTTTTTTGATCGCACTGTGAGCGGAGAGATCGATCTTATTCGCCGCGGCGACCTCGGCCAAGTGCAACGCGTAGGTCGGCGTGCACAACAGCACCGTCGCCTGAGTCCTCGCGAGCAAATCGAGCCGGCCGAGCGTGCTCAAGCCGCCCCCAGGGATGACCATCGCGCCGCGCTGGACGAGCGCGTCGTGGGCACTCCAAAATCCGATGAACGGCCCGAAGGAAAACGCGAGCAGTGCGCGATCGGCCGCGGTCACTCCCGCGGCGTCGA
>JBGTEU010000042.1:0-2767 GCA_041747595.1 Bythopirellula sp. | reverse complement strand
TCTACGACACGGAGTGTCGTACCACACTGGGATTGTCTCAGCCACGAAAAACACGAAATGGCACAAAAAGGGGGCTTGTGGTGGAATGCGATTGAGCAGGTGACACGGTCGTATATCGGGTGGCACCCGGCGCGGCCGCAGGCCGGACTGAGTGGAGCGAGTTCCGGCGCATGGCGGATTCCGGCCACGATTAAGTTTTCAAGGAACGATTTGCGCGCTGAGCCAATGGCGTGGGTACACGCTGGGCCAATGGCGTGAGTACACTCACTATCGCGTACCATAGCACAATGCGTGGCACAATTTCTACAAGAAAATTCTGACTCGCCTGTTTACGTCAGTTCGCGGAGATTCCTGCCGAGCAATCAGAAATGCGACGATTCAATAGTTCAGAAACTTAAGCAATCGCCAGTCACATTCCATACTGGAAGACCTTCGATCATGACTTTGCGCTCGTCACGTGGAACTATGGATTGAACCGCTCGCTTCGGCATTTCATCGTACGTCCGTCCCTCAAGCTCGCGGCCGGCCGCGGACTTGCGCACCCCACCCCATTGCTTGAAGAAGAATGGCACGCGCGCGGAGCGGCACTGCTTTCGTATGCTCGTTACCCACTCTTCTTTCATCGGCCTGGCGCCTGCGCCGCTTTCCCCTCCCACGATAACCCAATGGATCCCGTTGAGGTCCAGCTTTCCAACGTCTTCCAGCAACGGTTCGACCGACAGAAACCGCACCGCCACGGGCGCTTGCCGTAGATGATCAATCCTTGGCACGCCGTATTTGCGATCTTCGACGCTGACTCCCCACCAGATATGATTGAGATTTGCGGCGAACGCGAGCTTCGTTGAAAGGAGATCTCGCAGGCGCTCGGAACGCTTGGTGAGTACTTGATAAGTATGCCAGTTGGCCTGCTCCATGACGCTGACGACTCGCTCAATATACTCGTCTGGCACGCGTTCATGAAAGAGGTCGCTCATCGAGTTGACGAAGACCGTCTTTGGCGACGACCAGCGAAGTGGCTCGGCAAGTTTCTCAGGAACGAGCCTCAAGTCGAAACCCTGCTCGTAAGGATGATCAGGCACGCCCCGGAAACGTTCGGCGAAAGTCTCCGCGTAGCAATGCGTGCAGCCGGGACTAATTTTCGTGCAGCCGCGCACCGGATTCCAAGTTGCGTCAGTCCATTCAATGGATGATTTTTCAGCCATAGGTTCTTCTTCACCTATGTAATCCAAATATGTATTCGACTATCTTGGCGCCAGTACTATTTGGCGACGCGAAAAATAGATAGTAGATCGTAGCTCCATTAGAGTTTCGCATAGGTATTGGATCAGGGACATACCGAAATCCCGCAACATCACGCAGGCGTTTCTGAAAGGCAGCGACAACCCGATCGTTCGTTGACTTCTCCTCGATATCGCCAAAAAGTCCCTTTTGAGTCCGGTAAGCTGCTTGTCGCCATGATTCGTCACCCCAAGCACGAGTCATTTTGTCTTTTTGAGATTGTCTTACATTCTCTGGGTTATGCCACAGAACATTTCGATTCGCATCAGAAATCATGAAATTATAAAAAACCTCAATAGATCCCATTCTTCCTGCGGTTTCTAGGATCTGCCAATCTAGATTCAATCTGTAGGGATCGAGAAGGCAAAGACCTCTCGCATAATCTGAATATGCACAACGAGGAAAAACCTTATTGAGGAGAATCTGGTTACAATCTCCTTGGTGGACTCTGACGTCAGGACGTTTCGCTGATATGGTGATTAACGACTCAACTCGCTTATCATCAAGATCGATAAAGTGATATTCAGAAAATGGAGGCTGGACGTGAAGTGCATTGAGTGGGCTGCCCGCGACAAATTCTCCTGACGCTTTCGATAAGTGAATTCCCCAACCAGCAAATGCGTCAATGTAAAGATGACGACGTACAACCGATTGCCCCGAAAGAATCTTCGAGTATTCCGAGGCATATCTTCGAACGATGTCTAGTTTGAGCTCAGACCATTCCCCAATTTCATCGTATTGTGGTGTGCCCATGTCAGATCCCCTATAGATGGGAAACATTCTGTATACAAGCGTACACATAAGAATTCGGGGACGCAACTACAAATATGACCTGATCCACTAAAGCCTCCACGGATTGAACTTCTTGGCTACGGTCCTGTGTCTTCTGGATAAATTCGCAACACCCTTGTTCTTGTATAACTCGTGTTGGAGTCGTTCATGCCTGGGCCGCCGTGCAGGCGTCTTGGTCGCGATCAACGGTCCGGCCACCGAAGAAGTCGCCAAGCGATTTTTGCAATCGACGAAATACGAAGAGCTTATCGCGGACCTCCTTGATACACTCGTCTCGCTCGGCCGGGCGCGTGAACTCGAAGATGGCCGGTTTCTGGCGGTGTAAGTTTGCTGGTGGTGCCATGGTTTGCCTCCGCTAGCCTGCCCAAGAGTGCTTTCAAGCAGGCCACCGGTGTTAGCACTCGCTTCGTCGGGAGGGAGAGGAAGTTGCTTGCGTGGGGCGATGGGATCCCCGATTCTTCGAGTCGTTGAACTCCGCTCAGAATGACGAATCGGGCCGGGATGCGGGGTTCCTAACTCGTTGCCGATTAACGACCTAGGATGCCCCTTGTGGTTTGGCCACGAAGGATGCTGGCTGGGCCGTGGTCGGTCCTTCCACAAGCGATTGGCACAATTTGACGCTTGTCAAGTTTTTCGTAAGAAAAATACTAGACCGGCGATTCCCTGTGGGTACAATTATAAGGTTGAAAACGATAAG
>JBGTEU010000041.1:0-2362 GCA_041747595.1 Bythopirellula sp. | reverse complement strand
CACGGAGCTTTGATACCCGACAACCCACTCGAAGATTATGAACACGGTAGCGAAGAAGCCTGGAAACGGATTTGGGCGCTGACTCCCACTGAAGCGGTGGGCACGAAGTTCGTTTACACCGACGTCGGTTTCTTGACGCTCGCTGAAGTGATTCGTCGCGTCACGGGTCAGGATGTCGCGAAGTTCGCCGCCGAGAATATCTTCCAACCCCTTGGCATGAGCGAAACGGGCTATTTACCGGGCGAAGATCTCAGAGCACGCGCTGCTACCACGGAAAAAGTCGATGGCAAGTGGCTGCGCGGCGAAGTCCACGACCCGCGTGCTGCACGTTTGGGCGGCATCACGGGTCATGCTGGATTGTTTTCCACCGCGGGGGACTTAGCGAAGTACGCCCGCATGTTTTTGTCCAACGGCCGTGTCGGTGACACGCAGATTCTCGGTCAGAACACACTTTCCGAAATGCGCCGCCCGCGCAAAATCGGCGATCAAAAACGGGCCCTCGGTTGGGATAATCGCAGCAAGTATTCCACCAATCGCGGCGAGCTGTTTAGCTCCGCGGCGGTGGGCCACGGCGGGTTCACCGGTAACGGCTTTTGGATCGATCCCGAACTCGATTTGTTTGTGATTTTCCTTTCGAACCGTTTGCATCCCGATGGGGTTGGCAACGTCAATCCGCTGATCGGGCGTATCGGCAGCATCGCCGCCGCGGCGCTTCGAGAGGATGCCCCGGTTACGGAAACCGAAAATGTTTCACCGGATTCGCATTCCCCTGCCCTGTTGGGAGTCGACGTTCTTAAACGCGATGGCTTTGCAGCGCTCCGTGGCCGGAGCGTGGGACTCATCACCAATCACACGGGTCTCAACGGCGAAGGAAAGCGGACGGTCGACCTGTTGCACGACGCACCGGATGTGGAACTTGTGGCGATTTTTAGCCCCGAGCACGGTTTGCAGGGGAAACTCGATGAGAGCAACATCACCGATACCCGCGACGAAGCCACGGGATTGCCGGTGTACAGCCTGTACGGCAAGACTCGCAAGCCCGAAGCGGAGCAGCTTGCGGGTATCGACACTCTGGTGTTCGATATTCAGGACATCGGCTGTCGGTTTTACACTTACGTGTCGACCATGGGTTTGGCCCTCGAAGCGGCCTCGGAACACAAACTCAAATTCGTGGTTTTGGATCGGCCCAATCCGCTCGGTGGTGTCTTGGTGGAAGGACCGGTGCTCGACGCCGGCAAGAAATCGTTCGTGGGCCATCATGCCATTCCCGTACGACACGGCATGACCGTGGGGGAACTCGCCCGAATGTTCGATCAAGAAAACAAACTCGACGTCGATCTCGAGATCGTGCCCACCGAGAATTGGCGACGCAACCAGTATTGGGATCAAACCGGTTTGGTGTGGACGAATCCTTCGCCGAATATGCGCTCACTTGCCGAGGCCGTGCTTTACCCGGGCATTGGGCTGCTGGAAACGACGAATGTTTCCGTAGGCCGAGGGACCGACACGCCCTTCGAGGTGGTTGGCGCGCCATGGGTCGATGGAAGAAAACTCGCCGCCAATCTCAATCAACGAGGGTTACCGGGAGTCACCTTCGTGCCGATTCGATTCACACCGACGGCAAGCAAATTTGCCGATGAAGACTGCGAAGGGGTCAACATCATCGTCGTCGATCGTCGGGCGTTTCAGTCCGTTCCCGTGGGGCTGGCCGTCGCCGTCGCACTGCGCGAGCTGTTTCCCGAGGATTGGGACAGGGCAAATCTCAATCGACTCTTGGGCAGCGATAAAATTCACTCGGCGATCGAAAACGGCGCGAGCTTGCACGAACTCGAACAACTTTATGCCGAGGAACTCACCGAGTTCACGAAGCGCCGGCAGCAGTTCTTGATGTATCCCTAGCTTAACCGAACATCCAATAGCCCAAGATAATCGCCGTAAAGATTCCCGCGACGTCTGCAATTAAGCAAGCAGGGAGCGTGTGTCGCACTTTCTTCACCTGAATCGCACCGTAGTAAACGGTCATGATGTAAAAAGTCGTTTCCGTGCTCCCCATAATCAGAGTTGCTGTATTTCCCAAAAAACTATCGGGTCCGTGCGTATCAAAGATCTCAACCAGGACACCGCGAGCGCCTCCACCGGAAAGAGGGCGAATCAAGGCTAAGGGCAACAGGTCAAGTGATTCGGTGTAATCGCCCATGCCGACCTGGGTCATGCACCAGGCTCCCAAGAACTTGAGGTCGTCAAAAGCTCCACTGGCGGTAAAGACTTTGATGATAAAGAGTATGGCGACAAGATAGGGTATGATCGTCACGGCCACGGAAAATCCTTCCTTCGCACCGGTGACGAACGATTCATACATGGG
>JBGTEU010000040.1:0-7470 GCA_041747595.1 Bythopirellula sp. | reverse complement strand
ATCGACTGGCGCGCGAGAAAGGACCTGTCATGAGCGACAATGGCATCGAAATCTGCCACGTTTGCGGCGGACCACTGCTTGTGAAGCGAGTGGAGAAACTCCTCCGCGGGGGCGTCCATACGGCCGTCGTTGAAGTCGACGCGGAAGTTTGCCAGCGCTGTGGCGAACAACTTTTCCATCCTGAGACCGTGCGTCGATTCGAAGAAATCCGCCGGAAACTGGCCCAGCAGGAGACGGCCGAGTTTCTTCCCATCGGCCAATCTTTTCAAGTGTCGCAGTTGGGTCAACCCGCTCTCTGACGCGCAGAAAAATAGCCGGCGGATAGAGGAGCCTCCGAAGAGACCCACACGGCATGAAGCCGAGTTTTGTCCGCCAGCTATTTGAAATTCGGCAGTCCTCAAGCTGGTGGAAGAGTATAATCTGACATTGGAGGACAACACGCCATGAAAGACTTCCACATCAATATCTTCTATAGCGACGACGACGAGGGGTACATCGCTGATATCCCCGATCTCAAGGCGTGTTCGGTGTTTGGCGCGACTCCGGAGGAAGCGCTCCGTGAAGTGGAAATCGCCAAGGCGGCCTGGCTCGAAGCGGCTCGTGAAGCGGGCAAGCCTATTCCTAGTCCACGATACCGGCCGGTCATCTATGAGGTGGGCTAACTAGTTAGAACGTCAAATCGCCGCGACGGATCGCGAGAGTTCCAGGGGCTTGCGTCGCCTGGCTATTAACTTTCGCGGCGTTGCCGCTGAGATTGCGGAATTCGGATTGCGGATTGCGGAGTGGGAGAGAACTGGTTTCCCGACGGCGCGGGAATGACAGTTGAAATGCGGAGTGGCGGAGTTCGCTCTCCTATTTCAGGCCGATCTTGACCGTCTTGCCGCTCGTGGTGAAGTCGAGTTTTTCTTCGCGGGCGAGCCAGCCGATGGCGGCGAGGACCAGGTCGGCGGAGGCGCCGATTTCTTTTTTGATCGTGGCCAACGAAGTGGGGCCCTTCTCGGTGAGATACCCCCATACCGACCCGGCGGTCAGGCCGATTTGCTCGGCGCTCAAATTGCCGGTGGTGGCGGTGGTGGCATCGCCGTTACTGGCGGAGGAGGGGGCCGACGTTTTCTTGGCGGTCGACTTCGCTTCCGAAGATTTTGTAGCGCTCGATTTGCTGGGGACGGCCCGCGAGGGAGTCGGCGACGACGTGGCGGCGGGTGAGGCGGATTTTTTCTTGGCCATGGGGGACTCCAGACTTAAATCAAGATCGGGCCAGGGCAGGGCATTGCTGGGCAAACCAGCAGTGGCAACGAAATGATACCCGATTTGCGAAGAAAGGGGGAAGGGGGATGGCGGAAGGGGGAGGGAAACAGCGGCTATTTGAAGATTCCCCATTTATTGAACGACTTACGCGCGGTCGGTTCATCTTTTTCGATGTCGAAAACCTTGTGCAGCTTGGTGATCTTAAAGACCTCGTAGATCTGGGGCGAGATGCCGCACAGCTTGAGCTTGGCCTTGTAAATGGTCGCCTTCTTGTTGAGTTGCACGAGCTTGCCGAGCGCGGACGAGGCCATGAATTGCAGCAGGCTGAAATCAAGTACCACGCGGTCTTCGCTGGACTTGCCGAGCGCGGCGTCGACGTCGTCAAAAAGCCGCGTGATCTGCGACGGGTCGACAAGCCGATCATCCTGAATTTGGATCGTGAGAATGCCGTCTTTGGCAAAAGTTTGTATCGCCATGGGAGGAACCAAAAAAGTGGGATGAGAGGGGTACCGTAACAGCATCGCATGGAGTACGGGATGTGGCAAGCAGCTGGCATGGTTTTGCCTGAACGCCAGGCTACAAAGGCTAGCAAGGATCAATGGTTACTCAGGATCGGAGACTTTCTATAATTAGGGTTTGATCGCTCGACTAACAAATGTGGATCTCTATGTTTCTTGATTTCTTTACGAATCGACGGCGGCGGAAGTGGCTGGCCCAACCGATTCCCGCCGAGTGGGATGCCTGGCTGCGACTGAACGTGTGGCAGTACGTGCATCTCGACGAGGCCCGGCAGCGCCGGGTCCGCGAGGCGGTCTGCGTGCTGTTTCACGAAAAGGATTGGGTTGGCGGGAACCGGCTGGTCGTCACCGACGAAATGCGCGTCACCATCGCGGGCCAAGCGGCGCTGATGACGCTTGGCTTTGAGCGTCAGTGGTATTTCGACCGTTTGAAGTCCATCATCATTTACAAGGGGGTCTATTCCGCGACGCCGCAAGCGACGACCGACCTGATCATGGGGGGCTTCAATCTGCCGGAAGAACAATTCGACACGCGACTGGGGGAATCGTGGCAGGGGGGACCGATCGTGCTGGCCTGGCAAGCGGTACTGCGTGAAGGGCGGAATCCCCGCGCGCGGCGGTGCGTGGTGATGCACGAGTTCGCCCATCACATGGATGGCCTCGACGGCACGACCGACGGCGCCCCGCCGATATCCGATTTCAAATTCGAGAAGGAGTGGTATCGCATCACGACCGCCGAGTACGACCGGCTCGTGCAGCGCGCGCAAGTTGGCGAACGGACGTTGCTCGACAAGTATGGCGCGACGAACCACGCGGAGTTTTTCGCGGTCACCGCGGAATGTTTTTTCACGCAACCCCACGAGCTCGCCCGCGAGCATAGTGATTTGTATTCAGCGCTGGTGCGTCTCTTTGGACAAGATCCGTGCGAGTGGTTGCCTGCGAGTCACGTTGCGCAATAAATACGCACCAAAAAAACGCAAAAAAGTTTTTTTCGTGCTATCTAGAATGTGAATAATCATGTTATTCGCAATTCACAGGGAGTGAATTACAGACCTCGCCGATGAATTATGGTATATTCTTTGCACAACCGACCAGATTAAGAATCAACACCTTAACCGCGGGAGGAAGCAGATGAATCATCCAGCGCAGCGAATCATGATGATCTCCACGCATGGATACGTGGCAGCGGAACCTGAGTTAGGCAAGCCAGATACCGGCGGCCAAGTTGTCTACGTTTTAGAACTTTCACGATGTTTGGCGCGACTCGGCTACGAAGTCGACATTCTTACGCGCCAATTTGAAGATCAACCCCGGGAAGAAGAAGTTGAGGACCGCGTGCGCGTGCTCCGCTTTCCCTGTGGGGGCAATGAATTTATTCCCAAGGAAACGTTGTGCAACTCGATTCCCGAATGGGTGCAGCGGGTAGGCAAATATGTCGCGGCCAGTCCCGACGAATACGCGTTCATCAACAGCCACTATTGGGACGCGGGCCTCGCGGGCCAATCGTTGGCCAATCGTTTTCGTGTTCCGCACTTTCACACGCCGCATTCGATCGGCTCGTGGAAGCGCGACAACATGGACGGCAATCCCGAGGAACTGGAACGCAAATATAATTTCCGCCGACGGATTCGCGAGGAAAAAGTGGTCTACGATGAGTGCGATTTGCTGATCGCCACCACCCCCACGCAGCGCGACATTTTGCTTTCCCCCGACGGAGAATACAACGTCCCCGCCAGCAAGGTGAAAGTCATTCCGCCGGGTTACGATGACCGAAGATTTTTCCCCGTCTCGCGGGCGTCGCGGCAGAGTCTCAAACAGCAACTGGGTTTGGAAGGGCGGACCGTGTTGGCATTGGGTCGCTTAGCCCGCAACAAGGGTTACGATCTGTTGATCCGCGCGATGGTGGAGGTTTGCCAGCGCGTGCCCGACGCCAAGTTGGTGCTGGCGATCGGCTCCACGTCCGCCACGCCCCAGGAAGAGGAAATGGTTGCGGAGTTTAAGCAATTGGCTGAAGAATTGGGAATCGCCGATCAGTTGGAGTTTCTCGATTATATCCCCGACGAGCAACTTGCGGATTACTACCGTGCGGCCGACGTGTTCGCCTTGAGCAGTCGCTACGAGCCGTTCGGCATGACCGCCGTCGAGGCGATGGCTTGCGGGACGCCAACCATCGTCACCACCGAGGGGGGGTTGTGGGAGCAAGTCACCTGGGGCCGGGAAGCGATTTTTGCCAATCCGTTTGATCCCGCGGCGTTTGGTCATGCGATTTCGTTCGTGCTGCAATACAACACGATTTACGACCGGCTTGCCAAATACGGGTGTCAGAAAGCTCGGGCCCATTTCACATGGACCGGCATCGCGCAACAGTTGCTGAATCTGGTGGACGCGATCCCCCACACGAGTCTCGACCACGAGTGGAGCAGTCCCTTGGAGAGCGTTGCCGGAGAGAGAGCGTGAGCGACAAGTTTCTGATCGTTAGCGACGTCGATGGGACGTTATTGGGGGACGACCGCGCTGTCCAGGGATTTGCGGAGTGGCTTACCCCACAACGGACGCGGTTTCGGCTGGCTTACAATTCCGGGCGATTCCCCGCTTCGCTGCGGAAGTCGATTGAAAAGTCGGCCTTGCCCGAACCGGACGCGCTCATCGGTGGAGTGGGGACGCAAATTGAAAAGTTCGCGTCGGGCGAGCCGCTCGAAGGTTGGCCGGAGTTCCAGGGCTTTTGGGATTCCCGCATCGTGCGAGCCGTGTTGGCCAACGAATCGCGTCTACAATTGCAGCCCGAGAAGTTTCTCTCCGAATACAAAGTGAGTTACTTCGCGGAGGACGCGACAAGCGACGAACTCGCGGATTGGCAGTCGCGGCTCGAAGCGGCGGGCTTGTATGTGAGGCACGTCTACAGCTCGCAGCGCGATCTGGATTTCTTGCCCGCCGGTTGCGACAAGGGAAGCGCGGCGGCATTCTTGGCAAACGCCTGGGGCTTTCCGCTTGATCATGTGATTGCCTGCGGCGACACGGCCAACGATCTCGCATTGTTCGAGCAAGGATTCCTGGGGATTGTCGTGGGCAACGCGCTCGAGGAACTCAAGACGCTCGACTCGTCGCGGGTCTATCACGCCAACGAGCATTTTGCCGCGGGCGTGCAGGAAGGGATTCAACATTGGTTAGACCGGGCGGAGCAATTACTAGCCGCAGACGGCAGCAGCGGGTGAACTCGCGTAAGAACTGCCCGCGGCTTTCAAGCAATCAAAAATGCGTGATCCCCTCGGGTTCGAGGTGCAGGTCGTGGCAGGCCTTGATAAAACTGGCCGCGCTCCAAGCCTGGAACGCCTTGCCCATCGGCCTGCCCGTTTCGGCGTGATGCCATTCGTTGAACTCCCATTCAAAGGTGACCCCCTGGGCGCAGAGATTCGCGAGATTCACCATTTCGCGCCGGGCGACGTCGGTGAGTCCCAACTTGTGAATAAAGCGAACCCATAATCCCCCGATGAACGGCCAGATGCCACCGTTGTGATAGTGATTCGGCAGATTCAACAGATTCACGGCAAAATAATCCCGCCACTCGGGATCGCCGGCGTGGATGGGGGGATACATGTTCCGCACGGGCCCGGGAATGTTCACCCCCACTCCCCACAGGAAGCGAAAGGTTTTCATCGCGCGATCCTTGTTCGACAAATTCGTGAGGAACGCGAGCAGGTTGCCGTACACGTCGCAGCGCCAACTGTAATTGAACGGCGAAATCTGGGCGACGAGATAGCGCGAATCGCCGAGCTCGTATTGCACGTCGGCAAAGCTGGGACCGATGTGCCCCTCTTCGTCGATTGCGGTCGATGGCCAAAAGCGGCGCAGAATAATCTTCTTGACGTGCGCGGACCACTTCCGATAGCCGTCGGCCTGATCCTCGTTGCCCCAATGGTCGTGAATCTCGGAAAAGCATTCGAGACAACGATGCCAGAGCACTTCGTCATAGAGTACGTGGTAACTGCGGGCAAAGAGATCGGTCCAATCCCCGGCCTCGGGAATTTCCAAAAGTCCGCAGTTGTTGGCATCCAGGCCGCTGAGCCAATCCACCGCCTTCTGCAAAACTTCGCGGTATTCATCGGCGAGCGACCAATCCTGCGTGCGTCGGCAAAAATGGTAGACGGCGATGATGATCCACAGGGCGCTGTCGATTGAGGTAATCCCGCCAATGCCGCCGTATTCCGGCTCGCTTGTATCGATCAAAACATGCGCGGGGAGTTGGCCCGCGGGGGCTTGGTGCGAGAGGATTGTCCGCAGAGTTTGCAGTTGGCACTCGCGGAAGTGATCGTCTTCGAGGTCGAGCGTCCAAATAATCGTCTTGGCCCCGTCACGAGCCCACACCGAGCGGTAATTCACGTCGGTGCCGTACACCTGGTTGTCCGCCAACGAACAAGCCGAGAAGCCGACCGGCGTGATATTTCGTTCCAAGGCTTCCTTGGCACGCTGGTAGCCCAATTGCAACAGGCCCTGATCGGCTGAGTTAAGGCCGGCGTAATGGCTGGGGTCAAACAAAATCGGCTTGGTCAAAATAAGCTCCTTGGAACCTCATAATCGCAACAAGTGTCCCAAGTATAGCCAGCACGCGTGCCGCCGCTACCTGGGTGTTTCCGCGTGCTTGCAACTACGTGCAAGTCTGATTCCAATGGAAACAAGCCTTGCTGGAAAAATACCCGGAAACGTGCATGCTTTCTTCGTTCGACAATTTTACCTTACGATCGCTTCGCCTCGATGACGCTAAGTCGCTGGCCCACCACGGCAACAACCATAATGTTTGGCGCAATCTGCGCGACCGCTTTCCTCATCCCCTCACCGAGTCGGACACTCGTGAATATATCGAAACAACTTTACGCCAGTCGCTGACGGCCGTGTTCGCGATTGAAGTCGACGGCCAGGCCGTGGGGGTGATTGGCCTCACGCTCGGCGAAGGAGAGCGCCGCCACAGCGCGGAGCTCGGCTATTGGCTGGGCGAAGCATTCTGGGGTCGTGGAATCATCACGGACGCGGTGCAGGCCGTCACCGATTACGCAGTGAAAGAATTACAACTCAGGCGCATCGAATCTTACGTGTTTTCCTGGAATCCCGCTTCGGCCCGTGTGTTGGAGAAAGCTGGTTTCGTCCGCGAGGGAATCTTACGCAATAGTGTGATCAAAGACGGCGTGCTCTTGGATCGCTGGTTGTATGCGTATCTCGCGGAATAGGGATGTACAATCGGCGACTACTTAACAGGAGACGACGAAATGCAGAATAGTCATCGAGTTGATTTCGGGAGCGAACACCAATCTCCGGGCGCCGGCTGCGATTCTCACGTCGATCACGACCGCACCGATCCCGATATTGATTTGCTCAGTCCGCTCGCCATTCGCGGGGTCACTCTACGAAATCGCATTGCTGTTTCGCCGATGTGCCAATACTGCGCCAAGGACGGCTTGGCCGATGATTGGCATCTCGTGCATTTGGGAAGCCGCGCGGTGGGCGGGGCAGGGCTCGTGTTTGTAGAAGCAACCGGAGTCACCGCGCAAGGGCGGATCACACTCGGCGACATGGGGATCTGGGGCGATCAACACGTCGAGCCGCTCGCGCGGATTGTTCGCTTCTTAAACCGCATGGGAGCCGTGGCGGGGATTCAACTCGCCCACGCCGGACGCAAGGCGAGCACGAAGGTCCCTTGGGAAGGAGGCGCGCA
>JBGTEU010000039.1:0-1666 GCA_041747595.1 Bythopirellula sp. | reverse complement strand
ATTCGTCGCAACTTATTGCGTGATAACGGTTTGCTTATTTAATTGATTGGCAAAAGGAAAACAAAATGGCCCTTAATTCCAGACAACTCGACACGATCAAACTCGCTTATGACGATCGCGGCTCAGGCCAACCGGTGGTCTTGTTGCACGGTTATCCGCTTGATCACCGCATGTGGCGGCCGCAGATTGAAGCCCTCAGCAAGGAGTGCCGCGTGATTGCCCCCGACTTGCGGGGCTTCGGCCAAAGCACTCAGCGGAGCGAAGACGCGCACAGTGGCGTCTCGATGCGGCAATACGCCGCCGACGTGGCCGCGTTGCTCGATGCAATCGGCGTCACCGAGCCGGTTATTTTGTGTGGATTCTCGATGGGGGGCTACATTTTGTGGCAGTTCGTACTGCAGTTTCCCGAGAGGGTGAAAGCGATTGTGGCGTGCGATACCCGGGTGATTGCCGATTCCGCCGAAGCGCGCGAGGGCCGACTCAAAACGGCGGACGAAGTCGCCGAGACCGGTGTCGAGCCGATTATCACCGCGATGCTGCCCAAGCTCCTGAGCCAGGCCACGCGTGATTCTCAGCCTGCCATTGTCGACGAAGTGTCCACCATCATGCGTTCTTGCTCCCCCGCGGCAATTGCCGCGTCGCTCCGCGGTATGGCGGACCGACCTGACGTCACCGTCAAACTTGCCGAGATGACGCAGCCTGCCCTCGTGTTGGTCGGTGCCGAGGATGCCATCAGTCCGCCCGATGAAATGCGCGGGATCGCCGAGAAACTGCCCCAAGCGGACTTCGTCGAAATCCCCGGGGCAGGGCACATGACCACGCTGGAGAATCCGCAAGCGGTCAACGACGCGCTGTTGGCATTCGTCAAACGCCTGTAGCTAAGGTCTTCGACCTCGGATCCGAACTCAGAGAGATCGGCCACAGAGGATTCGGCTGCACTACGGCAAACGAAAGGTCGATTGAATTCGCAGTACTGCCGAGTCATCCGGAAAGGTGTGGAAGGCTTGTACGCGGAACGCTTTGTCGCGGCAATCGACGTTCATGTAGCTCATGCCGCCGGCTTTAAAGCGACCGCTCGCTTCGAATTGGTGCAGGATGCCGTTCCGCGCGGCCTGCAGCGAGAGTTCCTTTTGATAGGAACGCAGCTTTTCCGGCGAGGCGGTTTCGAGCGAAAATTCCATCTCGTAGGAAATCCCGCCGTTGCATTCAAGCCGATCCTTGCGGCTTGCCCGAACTCGATGGGACATAAGCCGGCGCTTCTCGGGCATTCCCAAATGAGCCGAAGTGGCCACCTCGGTGAGCAGCAAATCGCCAACTTTCCACGTGACCAAATGGCCCGTGCTGGTGATCCGAACGGACGCTTCGTACTTGCCACGTTGGAAAGTACGCGTTTGGTGAATATCAAATAATTCAGGGTGAATTGATCGGCCATACATCTGCAGGACCAATTCAGCCACTTTGGGTCGGACGGAAAGCACGGCGATACTCAGGGGTTGAAAAATGTCGCAACAGCCATGTGATACCCTGATTATAATTGTCGACCAAGACCACCTCAAAGGGGAAACTTTTAAGTGCGTTTCACGGTCGGATTCACTATTGACAAACGGGCTCTCGGCAAGTCCGAGGGACCGAAAATTTGCTAGCAATTGTTGAAACAAGTTATGTC
>JBGTEU010000038.1:0-2391 GCA_041747595.1 Bythopirellula sp. | reverse complement strand
AGTTTCTCTGTCACAGCGAACTGAAACTCCGTGGCGACGAGTTCGGCTGCTTCCTTGTTTGTGTTGATCTTTGCCAGTCGCAGAAAATTTACAAGCAATTGATAGCCATGCTCCGTGAGGGTCGCCTCGGGGTGGAATTGGACTCCCACCACGGGAAATCGAGCGTGCTCCAGTGCCATGATCGTGCCATCGGCGGTGCGTGCCGTCACTGCAAGCTCCGACGGCAAGGTCGCTTCATCGACAACGAGCGAATGATACCGGCAAACCGTGAGCGGCGAGGGCAACTCGGCGAACAGCCCCGTCCCGTCGTGCGTGATCGGAGAAGTCCGCCCATGTATGGGTTCACGAGCACGAACGATCTGACCACCCAATGCCGTGGCGATGGCTTGGTGGCCGAGACATACGCCAAGCATTGGAAACTCCTCGTGCAATTCACGAACCAATTCAACACTGCAGCCCGACTCGGCGGGAGTGCAAGGGCCCGGCGAAAGTACGACCGCTTGCGGCGTGAGCCGGCGTACTTCGGCGGCGTTGACCGCGTCGTTGCGCATGATCAGCGTTTCCTGACCGAGACGCCGAAAATATCGGGCCAGGTTGTGTACGAAACTGTCGTAGTTGTCGATCAGCAGAATCATCGTTCACGAAATCAACAGAGGTCCAAAGCGTGCAACAGACCGCGGGCCTTGTGCCAGGTTTCGCGGTATTCGTCGAGCGGATCGGATTGGGCCACGATGCCACCCCCGACCGGCAACTGCCACCAGCCCCCCCCGGCGGTGATTGTTCTTATCAGAATACTGCTATCCATCTGGCCATCAAAACCAATGTACCCCAATGAGCCGCAATAAGCACCGCGTGCGGTCGGCTCGAGCTCGGCGATAATCTCCATCGCGCGAATTTTCGGTGCCCCCGTGATCGATCCACCAGGAAAACAAGCCCGCAAAAGATCGAAAGGGGTCGCGTCGGAACTGAGCGTTCCATGCACGGCGGAGACCAGGTGTTTGACGTGGGCATAGGTCTCCACGCGGCACAGCTCGGCCACGTGTACGCTTTCCGCGGTGCAAACACGCGAGAAATCATTGCGCATCAAGTCGACGATCATCACATTTTCCGCGCGATCTTTTTCGCTCAGTTGCAGTTCGTCGCCGGTGTATAGATCGGCCTCGGGGGAAAGGGAGCGTCCCCGGGTTCCTTTGATGGGCCGCGTTTCCACACGGGAATCCGAGACGCGCAGAAAGCATTCGGGCGAGCTACTGCAAATTTGCCAATCGCCAAGATTCAAAAACCCCGCGTAGGGTGCGGGATTTTTCTCCCGCAGTTTTAAGTACAGCGAAATGGCATCGCTTTTCGCGGGGCTGAGCAACCGTTGAGCGAGATTCACTTGAAACACATCCCCCCTATGGATGTATTCGACCGCGCGTTGCACCATGGCCTGGTAATCGGCGGCGGAAAAATTGCTCGTCACGCCGCTCAGTCCTGTTTCAAACTGCGGGGCTAACGTCGACGCTGGAACGGCATTGCCGCGTTTAAAATTGGTGTCTCGAACCGGCTTGTCAAGTATTTCCAAGATTTCCTTGAGCCGCAACTCTGCACGCCGGTGTCTCTTGGCGGGATCCATTTCTGGAAGGCCTTGCGAAATGATCCACGCTTGTTGCTCAACGTGATCAAAGGCAATCACCACGTCGTACAAGCCGACGGCCAAATCGGGCATCGGCAAGTCGTTAAGACGCGGAGCCGGTAGTCGCTCCAAGCTTCGTCCCAGATCGTAGCCGAACAAACCGGCGACGCCTCCCTGAAACGGCGGTAAATTGAGGCGCGTCTGCGCGGGGAATTCTTGCCAACGATTGGCGAGAGCGGCCAACGGATCACCTGCCGAGGCCTTGGCCTCGATCCACTGAAATGGATCGGCAGCCACGAACGAATAGCGCCCCAAGCGGCCAAACTCCGCCGCGCTGTCAAAGTAAATAACGTGCGGCAAATGAGCCAAGCGCTGAAACGCATCGACCGCCGTCAATTGCGGGGGCAACGCGACCGCAAGCGGCAAATCAGGGCGAGATGCGGATTGGCTCACGGGGATTCACTCCGCTTGCCGTGGTGCAGATAATGCCGCTGTTCGGGCTCGGTGGCCAAACCCCAATCGAGCGATTCGTCTTGCATGTAATTTTTTCCGAGCGTGAGGGCAATTTTCGCCTTGGCCATTTCGTAGCCCAGATAAAAGGCGTGGCTCGCATCCAAGTTTTTTGGCAACCCCCCGTCCGCACCTGCGGTCCGCAATGATTCCATCAACGTAAAGGGATCAGGATCATGAAGATGCAGATTATTGGAAACCAAATGAATCTCGCCCGTTGCCACGAAAATTCGGTAGTTGTTGTCCCGAATTTCCGCGGCGAGTTT
>JBGTEU010000037.1:0-11844 GCA_041747595.1 Bythopirellula sp. | reverse complement strand
CCATTGTCCTTCGAGCGCCCCGACTGCCCGATGAAATGCAGACCATCTTACAACGTACTCCCCTCCATCCCGGTTGCACAGAGCCCGGTGTGTTCAGCAGCCGGAATGCGATGATTACGGCAAACTCATCAGGCGCAATTCGGTATTGCGAAAAGATTATCGATAACGGAGAGTTTGCATTTCTTGTGCCCGTGGGCACTGACTATCTTGGGATTTTTGCACCGGAACCCGTGTTAGTGCAACTGTATCAACTCGCTCAGCGACATTGTCGACCGATGAACGTTAACAATGCCTCCTTCTCATTGTCGGAGTCAGTGCTTCTGTCCTAACAAGACGCTGCAGTCGACCCGCCTGCCCAACGGCCGGTTGGCGTCTCCCCTCCGCAGCGGCTATACTTCGCATCATCCTCTCGATTGAGGGCGGGCAACAGAGCTTTGGTGTTAGCCGTTTATATTCTCATGAGCCGCCAGTGTCGGAAAACCAACTTCCTATCAGTAACTCGATAAGGGCTTCAGTAATGACTCTTCGAGCTTCCCGTCGCTTGGTCCATAGCTCGCTTCTATTTGTCCTGGCGTTCCTGACTGGCGGGGCCTACGCGGCGGGGATGGAGAGTGTGAAAATAACCCCTGACAAGAAGGGCTTCGTCCTCCATCCATCCGGTAATCACTACATTCCCTGGGGCCACAACTACGCATCGGTGGACATCATGGAACGTATGGCCAATGACCCAGCCCGTGTCGAGCGGGAGTTCCGCGAGATGAAAGCCGCGGGCACCACCGTTGCCCGAATCCATCCTGAGATGCCCCGTATCTTGGTGGGTCCGGACAAGGCCGATCCACACGCGCTCGACCAACTCAGAAAGATCCTCAAGATCGCCGAGAACTCGGGTATCCATCTCATGATCACGGGCCTGGCCTGCTACAAGATCAAGGATCGCATGCCGTGGTATGATTCGATGGATGAGCAGGATCGCTGGAAAACGCAGGCCTTCTTCTGGGAAACCATCGCCCGCACTTGTGCCGAGAGCCCGGCCGTCTTCGCCTATGATCTGGTCAACGAGCCTGCCGCGGTCGGCAAGCATGCCGACGGGTGGTATACGGGCAGGATGGGCGATGTGGAATTCTGCCAGCGGCTGAGCCTAAATCCCGGCACGCGCATCGGCGATGACGTCTTCCGCGAGTGGACGAAGCGCATGGTCGCCGCCATCCGCACGCACGACCAGACGCGTCTGATCACGATGGGGATGCTTCCTTTCCCCGGCGCGTACAAGTCTGCTGCCGAACAGCTCGATTTTGTCTCGCCGCATCTATATCCCAAGACCGGCAAGGTCGACGACGAGATCATGCTCCTCAAGCAGTTCGCGTGGGGTAAGCCCGTCGTCATCGGCGAGACCTTCCCACTGAGCTGTGCCGCGGACGAGGAGCGAGATTTCCTCCTCAAGAGCCGCGACTTTGCCCACGGCTGGGTGGGCCACTGGCCGGATGAATCTCCTGCCAAACTGGCCGATCTGAAAAAGACTGGCAAGGCCACGATCCACAACGCGATCTGGCTTTCCTGGGTAGAGCTTTTCCAAGACATCGGCCCGCAGATGACAGGCAGAAAACCTCGCTGAAGCTCGGTCGGGCCTTCTCGCCGCCCGCGTGGCCTGACGGTCAATAATGCAGTTGGTCGCTGGAAAAGTTGCGAGTTTCCTGCCATCTTTACGTTACGGCAAACACTTTTCTTTCGCGCGGAGGTATTTCATGGATCGGACTCCACTTTCCCGGCGGCGGTTTCTCGGGACCAGTTTGGCAGGCGCTGCGGCGACGCTCGCCGCGCCGGCGATTGTTACGGCGGCCAAGACGGATAGCAATCCCGTCATCGGCACGGGCGACTACCGCTACGAAGTGACGCACGGCTTTCCCCAGCTTCCCGACAAATATCGCTGGATGACGACCCACAATGTGGCATTCGACGGCGAGGGATTGTTGTATGTGATCCACGAAGGCAAGTTCAACCTTAAGGATCACCCCACAATTTTTGTGTTTGATCCCGACGGCAAATTCGTGCGGGCGTTCGGCGAACAGTTCGCGGGCGGCGGCCATGGGTTGGAAGTTCGCAACGAAGGGAGACAAGATTTTCTTTACGTCTGTGCGTATCACCAACAGCGGTCCTTTGCCAAGCTCGATACCAAGGGCGAGCAAGTCTGGCGGAAAGGGGCGCCCATGGAAAGCGGTGTGTACGCTGAGGGGGAAGAGAAGTTCCCGCGCGCGAAAAATGACAGCCCATGGGGTCGAGACCGATTCCTTCCCACGAACATTGCGTTTCTCCCCGATGGCGGGTTCTTTGTGATTGATGGCTATGGCTCGTACCGCGTGCATCGCTACGATAAGGACGCCAATTGGGTCAGTGCGTTTGGTGCGGTCGGAGTGGATGCCGACAAGACCGATGGCACGTTCAAGTTGCCCCATGGGATTTGGATCGACAGCCGCGGCGACGAGCCGCTCGTGGTAGTGGCCGATCGCGAGTTCGATCGGCTGCAGTGGTTCACGCTCGCGGGGGAACATCGCCAAACGCTCGATGGTTTTCTCTGGCCGGCGAACGTCGACATTCACGGCGACGTGATGGTGGTGCCCGAACTGGTGGCCCGCACGACGCTGCTCGACAAAAACAACAACGTGATTGCGCATTTGGGGACCGATTCGGAGCGGATTCAGAAAAACCGCGAGGAGACCGGCGGGTTCAACATCCGCACCGATGAATCGCAGTGGCAGCCCGGCAAGTTTGTGCATCCCCACGACGCCTGCTTCGATGCGGATGGCAATATCTTTGTCGCCGAATGGGTGGCGACGGGGCGGGTGACGAAGCTGCGGCGGTTGGGATAGCGAGTTTCTCTCGACACGCGGGACGCGTACCGCGGCGCAGTGTCTACGAGCGCGGGACAAGTCCCGCGACTAAATAGCGTGCTCGGGATGGGTCGACAGGCGGCTTGGCTGCTCTAAAATGGGTGGTTTGGATTCGATCACAATCCCCATTTCTATACGCGCGTAAGAGAAGGAACCCCTGTATGAGCACGATCGTCGATATTCATGGCCGGCAGATTTTGGATAGCCGTGGCAATCCCACCGTCGAGGTCGACGTCACCTTGGCCGACGGCACGGTCGGCACCGCCGCGGTCCCCAGCGGGGCGAGCACAGGGGTTCACGAGGCTTGGGAACTCCGCGACGGCGACAAGGGGGTGTTTCTCGGCAAGGGGGTCACTAAGGCCATCGAGAATATCAACACCAAGCTCGCCGACGAGTTGATCGGCATGGATGCCCTCGATCAAATGGCGGTCGACGCCTTGATGCTCGAACTCGACGGCACGCCGAACAAAAAGAACCTTGGGGCGAATGCGATTCTCGGCGTCTCGCTCGCCACGGCCCATGCGGCGGCCCGTTACTGCGAATTGCCGCTGTACCGTTATCTCGGCGGTTCGAATGCCCGGCTGCTGCCGGCCCCCATGATGAACATTCTCAATGGCGGTCAGCACGCCGACAACAACGTTGACGTGCAAGAATTCATGGTCATGCCGCTTGGGTTCGATTCGTTCAGCGACGCACTCCGTTGCGGCTGCGAGATTTTCCACAACCTCAAGAAAGTGCTGCACGACAAGAAATTCAACACCTCCGTGGGCGACGAGGGCGGTTTCGCCCCCGATCTGAAGGCCAATGCCGACGCGTTCGACATCATCCTGGCCGCCATCGAAAAGGCGGGGTACAGGCCCGGCGAGCAAGTCTGGTTCGCGCTCGATCCGGCCAGCAACGAGTTTTACGATTCCAAGAAAAAGGTGTACACCATCGACGGCAAAGATCTCGATTCGGCGGGAATGGTCGACTTCTGGGCAAGTTGGGTCGAGAAATACCCCATCTGCTCCATCGAAGATGGTTGTGCTGAAGACGATTGGGAAGGCTGGAAAATGCTCACCGACAGGATCGGCGACAAAGTGCAGATCGTCGGCGACGACTTGTTCGTGACCAACGTCGAACGGTTGCAGCGCGGCATCGACGAGGGTATTGCCAACAGCATTCTCATCAAGGTCAACCAAATCGGCACGCTCACGGAGACCATCGACGCGATCAATCTGGCCCACCGCAACGGCTACACGAGCATTTCGAGTCACCGCAGCGGCGAGACCGAGGACGCGACGATTGCCGATTTGGCCGTGGCGCTCTCGACGGGCCAAATCAAAACGGGCTCGGCCTCGCGCAGCGACCGGCTGGCTAAATACAACCAGTTGTTGCGAATCGAGGAACAACTCGGCGACGCGGCGCAGTATGCGGGGCCGTTGTTTAAGAAAAAATAGTTGAGCCTGCAGAATTATAAAAATGCATAACGCCCTGGGGTTGCAGCCCTTGGGCGTTGTGTTTGCGCATTTCTCACGTGTTGGTTAACAGAAATATACGTACTAGGTACAAGGAACTAGTGGCTGGATTTCCAGCGGGCTGGTTAATGTCTGGACAGCGCGCATTCAAATTAAACTCTAGGGATTCTCTGGTCTCTGTCGGCATGACGACCTATCTGTGAATATCATCCAAATTGGTCGACCCCCTCCTTAAGTTAGGCAATTAAGGCTTATTTCGGAACAGAATTCGCAGATGCGCCAAATTCGCGCAGGCCATATGTCACGTCTGCTGAAGTTCTTTCTTTCATGAGGAGGTAAACCATGACGCGCACTATCACTGCAATACTCACGGCAACGCTTTTGATTCCCCTACTGCTGGCTCCTTCAGCTGTTGCCCAAGACTATTGGGAAGACGATGTCTGGGGTAACCGGGTGTACCACGAACCTTTATTAGGACGAAAGACCACATACGACAATGGCACTGAAGTCGAGCAACAGGCGTACGAGTGGGAGCCCGGCGAAGGTTATCACCAAGAAGAATGGTACGATCCAAGTGATTGGTTCGATGACGACGATATTGTCGACTACGAATACGATTACGACTACGACTATGATTACGATTACGGCGACTACGATTATGGTGATTATGATTACGGCTATGGCTACTATGATTACGACGATTATGATTATGACTACGATTATCCGTACGCCGATTACGATTATAGCTTGAGAAATAGAGATTATAACTATGAATTCGACCAGCAGGCGCGAGGAGAAGTTGTCGCCCTCGAACGAATTCGTGGCGCTTATGGAGCACCGCAGAGCGTACGATTGAGGCTGCGCACCGACGACGGCCAGACGCGAACGCTCCACTTGGGTGACCTTGCTTACGTTGAAGGAGCGCTGCCTCGAATTAAAAAGGGAGAACGCATCGTCATTGGCGGTCGCTACATCGACGTGGATGGGCGCCGCACGTTCAAAGGCGAAGAGATCCGCAGTGCCGCCGGCAGCTATCGGATTCCCGATTACGAGTACGAGCGCCGTATAGAGGGTCGGCTCGTGGGGATCCGGAATGTTCGCACCCGCGATGGCAACGTTGAGGCTGTGATCGCCAAGGTCCAACCATGGGAAGGCAAGACCATGAATGTCCTGCTGGGCAGCGCCGAATCGCTAAATCAGCAAGGTCAATCGATTAAACCAGGCGCGCGCGTTCAAGTGGATGGATACCGGCGCGAAGTGAATGGCCAGAGCTCGTTCGTGGTACAGGACGTTAAAATTCTCCAACAGCCCGACGGTCAACAGCAACAAGGCGAACGTCAGGCCCAACGGCAACAAGGCGAACGTCAGGCTCAACGGCAACAAGGCGAACGTCAGGCCCAACGGAACCAGTCTACAGAACGACAATCGGATTCCCAGAATCGTGATCGGCAGCAGACGCGTTCCTAGTGGATTGTCTCAAGTCTCTATTACATTAAAGTCCTGGGGGGGGTAGGCTTTGCCTGCCCCCTCTTTTTTGTCAAAAAGGCCACTCCCGCACTTATCGCTTTTCTCTCTTTTTCCTCTCTCGTACAGGCCATGCGCTGCCATCGCGCGCTTAATTTAATTCCTTGCAAGAAGGGTTTGATCCTGACCGTAGAGCACCCCTTAGACCTCCGCCGCCACAGGGTACAATGAACGCAGGGTAACAGATCGCCGCAAAAATCGTGGGCGAACCAGCTTTTGTACCACTCGAAAATAACCAAAAGCGTGGATCCCAAATCGTTGAATCAAAATAGTAGTCTATAACCTTACTCGCAATTGTGTCGTTTATTCCCCATATGCCCAAATCTCCTATCACTGATTCACCCTGGTTATGGTTTGCACTGTTTAGCACCGTGGGGCTGGCTGCGCTACTTGCCACGGGGGGGAAGTTTGGCGACCGGCAGGCGAATATCGAGCGTAAAGCACAGGCCCGCACTGCGATCGCGGAAGGTTTGGAAATCGCCGAGGATGGCGCGGGCAAGAAGTCGGCAACCGGTGTGCCCAAGTACTCTGCCCCGGGCGAAACGCAAATTCGGCTCTTACCGCTCGCAGTGACATTGGGAGTTCTGTGCGCGGCATCGCTGGGAATGCTCGTGCGGGAGCGGTTGTTTTTGCAACCGAAGTAGCGCTGGGTACTCGCTCCGCTGCGCGTCGCGACTAGACTGGAGTTATGACGCTTTTTCTTGAAAATCCGCTGCCGATTTGGGCCCTCGGGGCGGTCTGTTTAGCGATCAGCGTGATTGTCTTTTTCGCCAAGCGCTCGCTGGGTTCGATCCTCGGCATGTTGGGGGTCGTCGCCGTCACGCTGTTGTTGGTTTTCGTAGAGAGAATCGTGATCACGCCCAGCGAGGAAGTGGAACAGTCGGTCACCGATTTGCTCTCGGCTATCGAGGCCAACGATTTGCCCGGCGTGCTTGGACGGATCGATCCAACGGCCAAACATGTGCAGACCGATGCCGAAACGCTGATGCCGCAGGTGAAGGTCAAAGCTACCGGCTCGACCGCGGTCCGCGTGGAAGTCGATGAATCCGCGAATCCGCCACGGGCGACGGCCCACTTTCGGGGGCGGATCGACGGCACCCACAGCCGCACGGGGGCGCGCATCTTCTTTTTCGATCAGGTCGAAATCGACTGGCAAAAGAGCGGGGATTCGTGGTTGATTGTCGATTACCGCGTGATGTTCCGCGGCAAGCCGATCAAAGCCGTCGACAGTTTTCAGGGGGGCAGGGCGGTTCGTTGACGAATACCCTTTTAGGGATTTTCGTCGAACCCTGCCTTGGGAATCGGCCGGAAGAATTCGCGGTTCGATTCGCGGCGGGGAACTCCGTCGCGGTAGCCGTCAGCCCCGTCGGGATCGAGCCGACGGGGATCGGGCCCGGCGGAACCGTATCCGTAACTCGGGGCGGTAACATCGTAGGGAGGCGGAAAATTTCTGCCGTGGCGAAAATTCCCTGGATGGCCGCCGGGGAAGCCAGGGCCGTTACCCCCGCCGCCATAGGGCCCAAAACCGAAGCCACCGAAGCCAAAGGGTGCGGCGCCTGCAAAAGCACCGCCAGCGACCGTCGAACCTCGCCACGCGTCATGAAAACGTTCCCATTCGGCGTCCATGCCGCCACGGCCGTTGCCGTAGCTTTGCACGCGGTAATAGCTGTCGGCCGAACCATCTGCACCACGCAGCACGGTCCGCGAACGGCTGTAACCGCTGCTAATGAGCCGCTGATCGGGCAGGGGCTCGACGGGCTCGATTTCGTCGTATTGGGCCACGCGTGCGCCGGTCGCCGGATCGTGCGTGTAACGTCCCTTGGCAAAAATCCAGCTATCGGCCTGCGGCACAAAAGGCGCGGCCGAGGCGATCACGTAACCGCCGCAGCATTCGTCGGCACGCGAGCGCGTGGCCAGGAAAACTGCGACTAAGGCGGCGGCAAACACCAACCGCCATACAAAGGTGGGGATGCGAGAATTCATGTTGTTCATCGTAGTGGAGGGGCAGGAGAGGAGGGGAAACGAGGAGTCAGGAGTGATGAGTGAGAGTAGCCGCGATTCGACGAATCGCTGGGTCCTCAATTCATTATAATCAACGGCGGATATCGGTTATTCCTGCGGTGGGACGGCTTGTTCTGCTCCTGGGAAGGCGGCATCAGCGGGTGGAGCTCAACCAGCCGACTCTGCGTCTTCGCCCAAATACTTCGCACGCATTTCAGGGGTGGCCTCGGCAGGCCGCCAAATCTTAAGCAAATGATCTGCGGGGTCGTAGATGTATTCGTCGCCCGGTTCGAGTTCAGGCAGAGGCAACACTTGGGGACACATTTCCGGAATAAACTTCTCCATGAATTCCTGGTGGGTTTGAGGATAGTCTCCATTGATTGCGTTGTAATTCTCAAGGTTTGTTTTTATTACAATGTTAAACTTCGTTTCATTCTCAACCCACGGCAAGGCCTGCATGTTGGTTCCTAACATCCCACCCGCACGACGAGACAGCTTGCCTTTCTTGGGATCTTTGGCGACAACTTCCCGAGGGATGCCATTTGTCATGGGTGGCTCGCCTGGAACGCCCGACATATCGACGCGGCCATCCGGCAAATACGCTTCAGGATCGACGTGGGCCGCTCGTTCGAGCATACCCGGCTCCGCTGGCTGGGCCGTCACGGCCGCCTGGGGCGAATCAAGTTCTGGAACCTCACAGCCGGAAAGTAAGACGGTTAAAGCAAAGAACAGGTTTAGCTTCATTTCAAAACCCATTTGGTGACGCATTGTTTTATTATTTTTCATTTTTCACATTCTCAAACTGCCAGTCTCGCATCTCGGCGAGTTTGGCGGTATGTGTCATGTCGAATTTCAGTGGCGTAATCGTCATGTTGCCGGCACGTAGTTCCGAGAGGTCGGTGGTAGCTCCGGGAGGTGGATCGGGTTGCATGCCGTTGGCCCAAAAGTAAGGCCGACCGCGGGGGTCGAGTCGTGCTTGAAAATCTTCGCCCCAGGGGGCCGTCGCCATCGGCACGACTTTCACTTCGGCCGGATTGCTGAGGGCTCGCACGGGGATGTTCAAATTATACAAATGCCCTGCCGCGTTTTTCTGGGCGAGGAGTTGTTCGATCACGCTGGCCGCCAGTCCGGCGGCGACGTCGTAGCGTGGTGCATCGTGGTATTCCAAGGACACCGCGATGCTGGTGATTCCAAAAAAGGCTCCTTCAATCGCCGCCGCCACCGTGCCGGAGTACAGCACGTTGATGCCGGCGTTCATACCGCTGTTGATTCCGCTAACCACCAGATCGGGATGTTCAGGGAGCAGGGCACAAATGGCAAGTTTCACACAATCGGCGGGGCTTCCTTCCACGGCCCAGCCGCGTCGGCCGCCTTCTTCGGCGAACACCTCCCGGGCCATCAGGGGGGTCAGGTAGGTGATCGCGTGGCCCACGCCGCTTTGCTCGGTCAGTGGTGCGGCGACGGTCACGTCACCCAGTTGCCGCAACTGCCGTTCCATGGCCGCCAGGCCGGGTGCATAGATGCCGTCGTCATTGGTGAGCAAGATTCGCATGCCGTAAATATCCGTCTGGCTAGGAGTTCCGTCGAGGGCCGTTAAATCCATCATAACGCGTTCGTGTGCCAGAATTCAACGCACTGGTGCGAAAACGCAACGCCCCGCAAGACTTGTGACGCGTTGCGTCGTGGCTAAGGGCCCCTATAATGGCGAGTTTCCCACCCCGCGACAGTCGGCACGAGGACGACCCGACTCGCTCTTAATGAAAGAACCATGACGGTTACCCCGCCAGTAGCTGAACGCAACACCGCCGCCGAGCGGGTGTTGGTACTCGACTTCGGCTCGCAGTTTGCCCAACTGATTGCCCGCCGCGTGCGCGAACAGCACGTCTACTGCGAGATCGTACGGCACAACATCACCGCCGAGCGGGTTCGCGAGCTCGCTCCGATGGGACTGATTCTTTCCGGGGGACCGGCGAGCGTCTATGCCGAGGGTGCCCCGCACTGCGACCCCGCATTGTTCGATCTGGGAATTCCCATTCTGGGCATCTGTTATGGCATGCAATTGGCCTGCCATGTCCTCGGCGGCAAGGTCGAAAGTTACCCGGCGCGCGAATTTGGCCGCGCGGAATGCGAGATCACGGCCGACGACAATTTGTTCGAAGGTGTCGCACCACGCACCCAGGTGTGGATGAGCCATGGCGATCAGGTTTCCAACATCGCCGAGGATTTTCTGCCGCTCGCCCGGACACAGACTTGCCCCTATGCCGCGGTGAAGCACCGCACGCGGCCGCTTTATGGTTTGCAGTTCCACCCCGAGGTGACGCACACCCCCGAAGGGGGCAAGATGCTCGCCAACTTCTTGCACCATGTTTGCGGAACCACCGGCACGTGGAAACTTGGCGACTTCGCCGCGGAAACGATTACTCAGGTTCGCAAGCGCGTCGGCGACGACCGCGTGATCTGTGGACTCTCCGGGGGGGTCGATTCCTCAGTCGTTGCGGCTTTGTTGGCCGAGGCGATTGGCCCACAGCTCTCGTGCATCTTGGTCGACAACGGTTTGCTGCGGCTCGATGAAGAAAAGGCCGTGATCGAAGAGTTCACCCGCCATTTCAAAACGGATCTCCATGTCGTGAAAGCGGAAGAGCGATTTCTTGCGGAGCTTGCCGGCATTGTCGACCCACAAGAAAAACGCCGCCGGATCGGTCACACGTTTATCGACTGCTTTGCCGCCGAGGCGCTGAAGATTTCGGGGGCCAAATTTCTTGCCCAGGGAACGCTTTACCCCGATGTGATCGAAAGTGGCGCGTCCATCGACGGACCGGCCGACACGATCAAGCTGCATCACAACGTGGGAGGATTGCCGGCCGAGTTGGGTTTCGAGCTCATCGAACCGCTGCGAGATCTGTTCAAAGACGAGGTCCGCCGACTCGGTTTGCAATTGGGATTACCCGAGGAAATCGTCTGGCGGCATCCCTTTCCGGGGCCGGGACTCGCCGTGCGATGTCTGGGCGAAGTGACCCGCGAGCGACTCGATATTTTGCGGGCCGCCGATGCGATAGTCGTCGGCGAGATTAAAGCGGCCGGTTTGTATCGGGCGACTTCGCAGGCGTTCGCCGTACTGCTGCCCGTGCAAAGCGTCGGCGTCATGGGCGACAGCCGCACATACGACAACGCCTTGGCGGTTCGGTGTGTGAACAGCGACGATTTCATGACCGCCGACTGGAGCCACTTGCCGTACGATTTGCTCGCGCGGATTTCAACGCGAATCATTAACGAGGTCAAAGGGGTCAACCGCGTGGTGTACGATATCAGCTCGAAGCCGCCAGCCACGATTGAATGGGAGTGAGACTTGGGGGTTATACTGGTCACTGAAGTGACCAGTCCCGAGGATTAAAACCGGATTGACTGGTCGCTTCAGCGGCCAGTTCATGAAGACGGAGAGACCTATGAGTGATTACCGCCAGTTTCGCAAGAGTTCCGCGACTCGCACGGAATCATTCCGAGACCATCATCGTTTCGAGCATTGGTATCTCGACAATCAAGTGTATTTCATCACGGCCCGATGCCGTGAAAAGTACCCCGCATTTGCTTCGGAATCTGCCAAGCAGGTTTTCTGGAGCAAGTTTGATCAATACACCACGCAATATGAGTTTTTTCCATGGGTGACTTCATTGCTCGATAATCATTACCACACGCTTGGGTATTTGAGTGTCGGTGAGAACCTTGGTACTCTCATGCAGAAACTGCACGGATCGGTGGCAAAACTCGTGAACGATTTGCTTCCCGAACGTCGGCGCCCCTTTTGGCGCGAGGCTGGTCATCAGGATTATTTCGACGGTTGTCTCCGCGATGAAAAACAATGCCGGCTCGCCTATCGATATACTCTGACACAAGCAAAGCGACATGGTATCGTCGAGGATTGGCGTGAATATCGTCACACGCGAGTTTCGATCGAATTGGAAAGAGGTTTGAAGCGCGCT
>JBGTEU010000036.1:0-2570 GCA_041747595.1 Bythopirellula sp. | reverse complement strand
AAAGTCCGACGATCCTGACGCGCAACAATTGCAACTCACGGGCCGGACAATGTGCGATCGGATCGTCGTGTTTGACGGCAATCGTCGTCAGATTGGCCATACCTTGCCGATTACGGTTTACGACGCCAATGCCCATACGCTGTTTGGTGCGGTCGTGACTCAGCACGTCGGCCCGGAATTGTTTTCGTTGAAAGCCTAGTGGTTGCCGTTGATTTCCCTCCATCACGGTGGGAGAATGGAATGAGGAGTGGTGGCGGGTTGGTTGGCAGACATGGCGGCACACGTACCTCTCTAAGTCGACCCCTCGGTATCGACGATCCAGGCAAGGGTCAGCAGGCCGCGGTAGTTTCACCGTGGTTAGCGGCAGATTGCATGACTTATGGTTCAGCCGTTGCCTGCCGCCATTCGCAGCATCCGTAGCGACGAGACTTGCCTGGTGTCCAAACTTGCCATTGAGATCGATCAACTGCGCAGCGTGTTGAATTCTCGCGAAGAAGCCGAACCGTGGCTTGCTTCGTTGGGAATCGTCAATTCTCGCTCGGCGTATGCCAACCTCACTGAGTTGGCCGGGCTTGTGCCGCTTGATCTGCTGGGCATCATCTTGGAACAGTTCGCCGAGGCCGCGCTTCATTTGGCGGACCCCGATATGGCGCTCAATAATCTGGAGCGTTTTATTTTGGCGTCGCGCAGCCCCCTGTCGATGGCTGCTTTGTTTGAACGCGACGCCGTGGCGCTTCCCAATTTGCTCTTGATTCTCAACAGCAGCCAGCATTTGAGCGACCAGCTCTGTGCCGACCCCGAAAGTTATGAATTGCTGCGATTGACCGAGGGCCGACCGGTAGGGCGGGAGTTGCTCATCGAAGAATTGCTGAGCGACGTCCGCAGCCTGGAAAATCAAGAAGACGTGCTCGCGACGTTGCGGCGTTTCAAGCGGCGGGAAACTTTGCGGATTGCTTATGGCGATCTCGTGTTGGGGGTGCCCGTTGCGCAGATCACACGGCAAATCTCTTATGTGGCCGACGCCACGGTCGAATCTGCTCTGGAATTCGCCATGCGAAAGGTCTGGAAGCGCAAATACCCCAACAACGGACGGCAATTTTCTCCGCCAAGGTTTGTGGTGCTCGCCTTGGGGAAGCTCGGCGGGCTCGAATTGAATTACTCGAGCGATATCGACTTGGTTTTTCTTTATCAACAAAGCGAGAACGGCGTCGCCGCGCGCGAAGGGGAAAATGGCCACGAATTTTCGACCGCCGTCGCGCAGGAATTGATCAACCTGTTGACCGAAACGACCGACTTGGGATTCGTTTATCGCGTCGATATGCGACTTCGTCCCGAAGGTCGCCAAGGGCCACTGTGCGCGAGCGTCGAGCAGGCCCTCAGTTATTACGACATGCGCGGTCGCACCTGGGAACGCCAGGCCTATGTGAAGGCCCGGCCGATTGCCGGCGACATGGAATTGGGCTACGAGTACTTGGCTCGCATGGAGCCTTGGATTTACCGCCGTTATTTGAGCCTGACCGACAGTACCGGCATCAAGTCGCTCAAGCGCCGGATCGAAGATCGCAGCACGAATGGTGAACTGGCTTCGAGCGACGTTAAAGCGGGGCTTGGCGGCATCCGCGACATCGAGTTCGTGATTCAATTTTTGCAACTCTTGAACGGCGGGGCACTCGAACAAGTCCGCACGGGCAATACGCTCGAAGCGATCACCAAACTCAACCAAGCGGGCGCGCTCACTCACCAGGAAAGCACGATCCTCGAAGAGAATTATGGTTATCTTCGTAAGCTCGAGCATCGGCTGCAGATCATGTACGACCTGCAGACTCATCAGTTGCCGAAGGCAACCGCCGATTTGGCCAGAGTTGCCCGACGTATGGGGTACGCCGACGGAACCGATGGCACGGCGCTCGATGCCTTCCGCAAAGATTACAAACAGCGCACGGAAGTGAATCGCAAGATTCTCGATCACTTGCTGCACGACGCCTTTGGCGACGATGCCACGACCGAGCCGGAAGTTGATTTGGTCAACGATCCCGATCCCTCGCCGGAAATCATCGACCGTGTCATGGGCAAGTATCCGTTTGCCGATCCCCGCGCCGCCTACACGAATCTCATGTCGCTCGCGGAAGAACGGATTCCGTTTCTTTCGACGCGGCGTTGTCGCATGTTTTTGGCGTCGATCGCGCCGCGGCTGCTGGCAGCCATCGCCCAAACGCCCGACCCCGATGGCACGCTCGTCACTCTTAGCCGGGTGAGCGATTCCCTCGGCGGCAAAGCGGCGTTGTGGGAGCTCTTTAGCAGCAACCACCCCACGCTGAATTTGTACGTCACGCTTTGCGCGGCTTGCCCCTATCTGTCCGGCATACTGACCAGCAACCCGGGCATGATCGACGAATTGCTCGACAGCCTGCTGATCGGTAAGCTCCCTGATTTGGCAACTTTGGAAGCCTCGCTTGCCGAGCTCACCCGCGGGGCCGAAGACAAGGAGCCCATCTTGCACAGCTTCAAGGTCTCGCAGCACTTGCGCGTGGGGGTCCGCGACATCCTCGGCAAGGACGACATTCAAGACA
>JBGTEU010000035.1:0-11133 GCA_041747595.1 Bythopirellula sp. | reverse complement strand
CAGGGGCGGCCATGATGTCTGGCCCCGAGTGCCTGGGCGGCGTCCTCGATAATCGCCAGTCCGTGCTGTTGCGCGAGGTCGAGCAGCGGCCCCATTTCCGCCGACTGACCGAACAAATGCACCGGCATGATCGCTTTGGTCCGCGCAGTGATTTTCCGCGCGACGTCGGCGGGATCCATATTGAATGTCTCCGGCACGATATCGGCAAACACGGGGGCCGCGCCAAGCCGCGTGACGTTACTCGCCGTCGCGAAAAAAGTAAAACTCGGGATCACTACTTCATCGCCAGGGCCGATCCCCAGCGCCATCAGCGCCAGCAGCAGCGCGTCGCTCCCTGAGGCACAACCCACGGCATGCCGCGTGCCGCAATAGCGGGCCATGTTTTCCTCGAACTCTCGACAGGCCGGCCCGTTAACAAATGCCCCACTCCCGCAGACGGCGGCGAGCGCGGCTTCAATTTCATTTTTTAGCGGCCCGTTTTGGCGCCCGACATCCAGCATAGGGACAGGAAGATCGAGTTGCGAATCCGTGGTGGCCATATTTTTTCGTCCCGGGGAGTAAGGTCTTCACGAGGTGAATCGAGCGAAAGAATAGGGCCGGACAAAAATGCCAGCAAGTTCACTTCCAAGGCCATAAATCTCGGTGAATTCGCTCTGGATTTGCCTCCTGGAAGCCAGCCACGCTAGGATTAAATGAGAAGAGCCTGGAGGGCGTGCCGAGGGTTCGAGCCGCTAGCCGAATTCCGCCGATGGTTGTCGCCTCCCGGGCTCATTTTTCTGCGCTCGAATTGAACCGGTGGAGATCTATGTACTCGAAGAATTTCCTCAAACCAGTCGGGGCGTTTTCCATGCAGGACTTGGTTAATATGAGCCCCATCAACTGATATTTTACGGCACCTATTTTCGCTAAGGTTGCTAAATGGTTATGCGAATTGTTGGTACGGAGTTTGCCCTTTCTTAAGTCGTGAGAAAGGGTGGCCACCCGCTGGAGCGATCAGAAAACTGATTTGATCACACTTTTTCGAAAGTGTTTTCATAGAGCCTGGAAGGGCTTGCCGAGGAATACGAGTTTCATAGTCTCGAAGGAGGGTTGAACACGAATTCCAATGATGGCCTGCCCATTCCGGGCTCACTTTTTGCGCGTGGTGGCTCTCTTTTTGCGAGTGGCTTACCTTAATCGGCTAGCCAAAACCACCAGCCCATCAAGAAGCCGAGCATGTTAAAGACGATGGACGCGTAATACCGCCAGCCGTCGTGCGTCTCCCAAAGGCGATGCTTAAAGATCAGCCAGAACGAATAAAAATTTAAAAGCGGCGGCAGAATGATGCAGCCGATCACCGCGGCGCGAAACGCCCGAGAGAGGGGCGAGACGGTCCGCGGCGCTTCGTCCTCTTCGCTCCACTCATCGTCTTCGTTGTCGGCCCAATCTTCCCCCGACCAATCTTCGTCTTCGTCGCCGTCCTCTCGATCGTCGGCCGTCACGTCGCCACCGTGCTCACGCAGCGCCTCGGCCAACACCTCGCGAGCCCGCCGCAAATCCCCTTGCCGCACGAACAGCTCCGCACCGATCAGGTCGGCCCCCATATAGTTGAGCCACGTGGCGGTCGACTCGCTCCCCAACTGAGCCTCGATCCCCGCGGCCTCGAGGCACGCCGCCGCAATCGACCCCTCGGTAGGCGTGCGAAACCGCCCCAGCGAAATCAGGTTGTCGCGAAAATCGTATTCGGGCATGGGAGTGGTTCTTGGGGCTGCCGCCCAGGATGATAACGTGCCGTACACCGGCGAGTGAAGTATTTCGTCCGTACGATTAGATTCCCCGACGCGAAGCAAACAAACTTCCTCCGGCAGACCCCAACAATCCGATCAAAACTGCGCCCGGCTCGGGGATGGCGACCGATACCGCTAAAGGAATCTCTACGGGGAACGTTGGTTGCGGTCGCCAAGTACTGCCGCCATCGGCTGAAGTTAGATAAGACAATCCGAATAGATTCGTTGTTGTCGAGTCAAGCAGACGTGATCCATAGTACCTACTCTCGTCGAGGGCAGTCTCCGTACGAAAGACGGCATGATAAGTCTGCCCCGATAACAACGGAATTTCAAGCGAGGACATATCGAGTAAAGCAGGATTGGGCGGAAAAAGTGAACGGGCAAAACTCGCCTCACCAAGCGACACACCAGGCTCGCCGGACGCATCGGAACGAATCGAAACCAAGAGTGGGACATCCCCTTCAAAGGGCCAGGGCGCCATCAAAACCCTGAGCGTGGTTAAGGTGCCGCCGTGGGTTGGGACGAAGCGTTGCGAAATGGCCGTGTTGAAAAACGGGCCGTTAGGATTCGTCAGCGACATGTAACCGATGCCCGCGTTGCCCCCCGCCGCCGCACTCAATAAAAAAGGATTCAAATTCTCGGCAACGATGATCTCGGAAGCGGCGATGGATCGCCCGGGAGCCAGCCCCACACACAATGCAACAACGAGGACAACGACAGGAGTGAGATTCATACTTGCCCCGCGCGCCTAAAATACTCCAGTAAAGACATTTGTCCGCAGGCCGTATCATAATCTGACTGGTACGCTAAAACAACGTTTTGCCATCGAATCCGTTTTCTGGGATGTCGTCGCCGAGGCTCCTCAATCCCGGCTAATGGGTGTCATAGGTTCGGGATATCTGAGGGTGCGCAAACCATGGCACCTAAGATAACTCCGGGGACTAACGTCCCCCGGTTCGCCTGCTAAAATGGGCGTGCCAGCCCATCTGTCTTGGAGAATCGCGTATGCCCGCCCCTGTTGTCCACCGCGATGCCGACGGCCGACCTGATTTTATGGTCGTGCTGGGGGTCGCGCCGCCTTATGCGGCGGAAGACGTCAAGCAGGCGTATTTTGCGAGGGCGAAGGAGCTGCACCCGGACCACGGCGGCAACGCCCACGATTTCGATGCGTTACACAAAGCGTTTGAACAGGCGCAACTCTATTTGGAATTTCGCGCTAACTCGCGCGGCTGGATTGCCAAGCAGATAGATGGTTATCTCCACTCGCGGCAGGTGATCGATCAGTTGGAAAAGTGCGGCGCGACGGTGGAAACCAGCATGATCGACTGGTTACAACGCTCGTTCGGCGATTTCGCGGAGCTCACCGACTCGATCACCGCGATTCGTTTGGAAAACTCAAAGAATGCCGAACCCATGATCGACGTCATGATTGCCAATCGCACGGCCTTGGAAAGGCTGATTCGGCTGGAACTGCCCGGTTGTCAACTCTCCGATGCAACGGCCCTACAGTTGGCGACCTTCCAACAGTTGCATCATCTGGATCTCACCGGGACGCAAATCACCAAGGCGGCACTCGAGCTCGTGGAGGCCTTGCCGGCGCTCGAGAGCTTCGAGGTGACGGAGACTAACGTCGGTTGGTGGGCGCGGCGGAAACTCACAGCGCAAATGGCACAGCGCCGCGAGGAAATCCCGACGCTGGTTGAGTGATAACATCCCCCTCCCTAGTACTCTGGGGAGGGGGACTCAAGCCGCGCGTCGGCAGGCGCATAAAAAAACCGAGGGCCGTCCGAAGACGACCCCCGGCGAGGGGGATGTTACAATTCTTGATTCCAACCTAGTAGGTCAGGATCATGTCGCAGCCTACCATGTCTTCATCGAAGCCGGTGGCAGGAACCCAGTCCTTACGAAGTTCAGGACGCATAATCAAGTTGCCGAGCAGCTTGACGTTCACGCCGCTGGTAAGTGCGTAGTTCGAGACGCCGTCGTTCTTCCACCATTCCATACGAGTTCCCAAGCCAACGATATCGTTGTATTGGTAGATCAAGTATTGGTTGATGCCGAGGTCTTCTTCCTCGTACCCAGCGGCTTCGTTATCTATCCGCAAGTAGTCGGTTTGGAAAATGTAGCTCAATTTATCGGTCAATCCGGCGTTGATCACGATACTGTGGGAGTAATCATCGTCGCTGTTTGGCAAAGCCAGGTTTTGGTTAACGCTCCGCCGACCGAAGTTGCCGTAGGTATTGAGGTAGGTGAAGGTTACCGAGTCCAGTAGCTCGGCACTGAAGCCGCTAATGAGGTTGCTACCACTATTAGCGTTGGTAAAACCGGTGTCCCAACCAGCGGACCAACCCGTGTACAAGGTGATCCCTTCAAAACCGGTGTAGGTGGTTAAAACACCACTGTGGGTAAACGGCTCGCTGTTGAACATCGTCAACGCGTGGCTGTAGAAGAAGTTGCCGGTGGCGGGAATCACTTCGTAGCCCAGTGGGGTGAAGAAGTGACCAACCTTTGCGGCAAAGTCGCCTACAGCGATCTCGGCGTACAACTGCGGTATAGCCCAGCCGTACACGCCGTGATCGAACGCGGCGGCGTTATCCCATTGAGCGCCAGGGTTGCCAAACGACTGGGTCTGCCGGGCTTGGGTGCCGTAGACCGCGTCGGCACGGAAGCCGAAGTCTAGACCATTCGAGCCGTCGGCAGTCTTGCCAATGAAGAACCATTGCTGATTCAACAGGAAGTCGCCAGGCGTGTCGAGGAACGACAGGCCATCCCCACGAGTACGCACTGGAGTGACAGGGGGACCAGCTTGGGGCGAGATGGGCTCAATCTGGTCGTGGTAGCCCATTTGGGTGAATCCACCGATTTCCAGCCACGAATTTTGAAGGCCCAATGCGCTGGCCAACGAAAAACCTTCGACGTACCCACCACCGATACCGCTGAACAAGCCACCGGCACCAACTCCACAACCGCAACCCACGGGATCGCAGCAACCGGGGTCGCAGCAATCATCGCAGCTCGCCGGTGTTAGGAAAGAATCCGAAATACGAGTGCCTTCAACGGCGAACACCGGCGCCGAAGACAGCACAAGAGCAGCAAGTCCTGCTGTCCAAGTTTTTAACTTCACCTTATAGCTCCTTCTGTTTTGCCCTTTTGCCGAATTGGTTCCAACCAACGATTGCATGTGGGCAAGGTTATTTGACGAACTCCGGTCCCCATGGACGGTCGACATGGGGACCGTATTCGCGGGAGATGCGTCCGCCTCGCTCTCATGTATCGACTGTGCCGAGAACGCCAGTCGAGCCAGCACGACGCAATTCTCCCAAAACACCGGTCGGAACGACGCGATTTTGTGAAAACGTGACGGTTGTACGGATCGCGCCACGGCCCCTTCAATTCAAGAGTTTAGTTCAGACCGCGATGGGGCCCCAAGAGTCGCGTGAATGGTCTGCGTCACGCACAAACATCGCCTAGCCGGCAAAGTTTGACATGGGCCGGCGATTCCCGGGATTTGCCGGCACTTAGTGGGGATGGCTGTGGGCTGTTTCGCCTTCCAGGTTCCAAGAATCAACAAGCCAGCCGGGCTTGGCCAACGAACGGAGCAAGACCACTCTGAGGGTGAGGGAATCGTCGGGCTTCACGGTTTGATATTGGAGGGCTACGCGCGGATTGATCGCCGAGCCGTCGCAAGTCATGTTACGCAGGGCAAATTCGATTTCGCCGTGCAGGGCTTCTTCCCGCAGCTTGAGGACGAGCTCGTGTTTGCCGAGATTCAGGGCGTCGATTTGCGGATCAGGCTCGGGGCGGGGCGAATCGGGGGAAGTCGGCGGATTAAGGCCCACCATTGCGTTCCCGGTGAGATAACTGAGTGCTGGCCGGGTTTCATTCTTCGAGAGTAAATCGAGCCAGGCGCGCGCGGTACGGTCGGCCTGCCTGCCGTACAGATTATCACGGACAGAAACCCGCAACGGCGAAGCAATTCCGCAAAGAATCGATAACGCCAAACCCCAGTAAGCCAACTTCCTGCCGGAGAGGGCACCGGCGGAATTGCCGATACGCACCAAAGCCAAAAGGGCGACGATGACCCCCGCGAGGGGCACCACCACCATCAGCGGCGCCAACAGCGCGAGCGGTGAAGCCAATCCCAGCAGCAATGCGCAGACCGCCACGGCGCTGAGCGAAGTGTAGCTCTCAAACTCGTCCGCTTCGTAGCTTGCCATGAAATTGCAGTCTGAAATACCGCCGACCTGTTCCGTCTTTCCCGCGCAGGCGGGAACCCAGACGGCGTTGGCGAAAAAACTGGATTCCCGCATGCGCGGGAATGACTCGAAGTTACTATATTAACTGGTGTCAGCACTTACGCAACACGTCGGCGACCTCGGCACACTCCTCTTTCGTAACGTCGAGATGTGTCACCGCGCGGACTTTTTGCGGTCCAATCGCATAGACGCGAATCCCCTGCGCCAGAAGCGCCTCGCAAAACTCTGCGGCGGTGCCCAGCTCCTTGGCGACCGTAAAGATCACGATGTTGGTGTCAACCTGGTCGGCGATCAAGGCCAAGTGATCGCTCTCACGGACGGCATTGGCAAGCAGTTGCGCCTTGGCGTGATCTTCGGCCAGGCGTTCGATGTGATGTTCAAGGGCATACAACGCCGCGGCGGCGAGGCTGCCAGTTTGTCGCATGCCGCCACCGAGCATCTTGCGGCGTCGGCGGGCTTGTTTGATTTTGTCGAGCGGCCCGCACAGGGCTGAGCCAACCGGCGCGCCGAGACCCTTGCTGAAACAGACGCTCACGGTGTCGAAATGTTGTGCCCAATCACTGGCGGGAATGCCGCTGGCAACAACGGCGTTGAAAAGCCTCGCCCCGTCTAAATGCCGCGCTAAACCGTGGGCTTGGGCCCAAGCACAAATCTCAACCACGCCGTCGTATGGCAACACGCGCCCCGCCGCGCGATTATGCGTTTGCTCAAGGCAGACAAGCCGCGTGCGGGCTTGGTGATCGTTGTCGCCACGGACTTGGTCGAGAAGTTGATCGACCGTGAGCACGCCGTTCTCACCGCAGATCGGTTGCACCCCCAGTCCACCCACTTGCGCATAGCCGGCTTGTTCGTAATTAAAAATGTGGCAATTCGCGTCGCAAAGAAATTCATCGCCCGGGCTGCAGTGGACCAACAAACCGATGAGATTGCTCATCGTCCCCGAGGGCATGAACAGGGCGGCCTCCTTGCCGAGCAGGGCGGCGATACGCGCTTCGAGCGCAAGCGTCGTGGGGTCTTCGCCAAACACGTCGTCCCCCACCTCGGCGGCCACCATGGCGTTGCGCATCCCGGGCGTGGGCTGCGTGAGCGTATCGCTCAGCAAGTCGATCCGCGCAGGCCCTTTCTGGAGGGGGCTGTTTCGCACAGGATTGGGCGAGACACCTTTCATTGTTTTGCTCCGCAAGAAACAATACCATGAGAAAATAAGTTAGACCGCCGGCGATGATTCCGTGTCCTTCCTTGGCGGTCGATTGAAACGAACTTGTTGAACCTACCACGCTGAGCCCGCCATTGCCATGGAACTTGTGATTCGACGCATCGACACCGCCCAACCCGGGGCCGCCGAGGAATTGGCCGCACTGCGCCGGAAGCTATCGGCGGATGGCGACGTGGTGAGCGAAGCAGGCCGGCAGAAAACGCTCGAAGTCTTCGGCGAGCCGCTCACGCCGCAGCAAACCGTCGAGCGAATTTGCCGCCACGTCCGCGCTTCGGGCCTCAGTGCGGTGCTTGAATACACCCGCAAACTCGACGGCAAAGAAATCACCGCCGACAATTTGCGCGTGAGCGAGCAGGAACTCGCCGCGGCCCATGCGGCGGCGGAACCAGAATTCTTGGAAACGATTCGCGCGATCCGGCAGAACGTGCTCCGCTTCCAACAAGCGATACTCCATCACGACGTTTGGATCGACTTGGAGAATGGGGGCAACCTGCGGCAGCGTTACGTGCCGCTGGAGCGCGTGGGGATTTGTGTCCCTGGTGGCGCGGCGGCGTACCCGTCGACGGTGTTGATGACCGCCGTGCCGGCGCAAGCCGCGGGCGTGGAGCAACTTGCCATCGTCGCCCCCCCCACTCCCTTCGGCGCGTACAATCAAGATTTGCTCGCCACGTGCCACGAGTTAGGAATCACGGAAGTCTACCGCGTTGGCGGTGCGCAGGCCGTGGCGGCGCTCGCGTATGGCGTGGCAGGAATCCCCAAGGTCGACAAAATTGTCGGGCCGGGGAATTTGTTCGTCGCGCTGGCGAAAAAATTCGTGTTTGGCCAAGTCGATATCGACTCGATTGCCGGGCCGAGCGAGGTCGTGGTGATCGCCGACGACACGACCCCGGCGGCATTCATCGCCGCCGATTTGATTGCCCAAGCGGAACACGCCCCCGGTTCGAGCATCTTGCTGAGTTGGAGCGCCGACTTGATCGATGGTGTGAACGCCGAACTCACCAAACAACTCGCCGTGTTAGATCGCGGCGAACTCGCGCGGCAGTCGCTGGCCGAGTTTGGAGCGCTCGTGCTCGTGGCCGATCGCGCGGAAGCGGCAGAGCTTGCCAACCAACTCGCCACCGAGCATTTGCACATCGCCTGCGAAGATGCGGAAGACCTGGTCCAAGAAATCCGCCACGCGGGGGCGATTTTCGTCGGGCCCTACTGCCCCGTGGCACTCGGCGACTACGCCGCGGGGCCGTCGCACGTGTTGCCCACCGGCGCGACGGCACGATACGCCAGCGGACTGAGTTCCAACAGTTTCTTACGTTCGGGAAGCGTGATCCAATTCGATCAAGAGGGGTTGGATTCACTCGCCGTGGACGTGGTGCGGATGGCTAACAAGGAAGGTCTCACCGGCCACGCCAACAGTGTGCTGCTGCGATTGCCCAAAGAAGATTAGAATGCGGAACGGATTTCCACGACCAGAGGAATCTGGGTTCACCTCGTGTAGATATGGAAAACGAGCTCGGTAGGAACCCAGATTCCTCAGTCGCCAAGGCTCCTTCGGAATGACACCTACCTGATCCATTAATTTAATATGAATTACTTTCGACCGAATATCGTCGCGATGGAGGGTTACACCCCCGGTGAACAGCCGCAGGGGGCGAGCAAGTTCATCAAGCTCAACACCAACGAAAATCCCTACATGTGCTCGGCGAAGGTGAAGTCGGCGATCGGCCGCGTTTGCCAGGCGGGGCTTCAAAAGTACCCCGACCCGATGGCAACGGCGTTTCGATTGCAGGCGTGTGAGTTGTTAAAAGGGGATCTTCCCGACATCACCCCCGACTGGCTTCTTTGCGGCAACGGCAGCGACGACATTCTCACGATTGTCACTCGCGCGCTCGTCAACTCGGGGGACGTGCTGCGATATCCGAACCCCAGTTACGTGCTTTACAAGTCGCTCGCCGAGATACAAGGTGCCGGCATCAGCGTCGTCAACTTTCAAGCTGATTGGTCGCTCGGCGACGACTTCGCCGCGCCGCGGGATCGGCTCAAGCTCGCGTTTCTGGCGAATCCCAACAGCCCCTCGGGGACGATTGTTTCACCCACCGATGTCGCCCAATTGGCGGACGCCCTCCCCTGCCCTTTGCTGGTCGACGAAGCCTACGGCGATTTTGTCGACGCGCGGACGGTTGCTTACATCTTTGCGAGAAATGGGTTTTACCTGCGTCGATTCGCAAGCGAATTTCATTTGGTGCGAGCATGAAACAAAACCGAGCAAGCAGCTTTACCTCGACCTCAAAGCCGCCGGCGTGCTGGTTCGTTACATGAACTACGCGGACTGGGGCGACGGCCTGCGAATCACGGTCGGCAGCGACGAGCAGATCGACGCGTTTCTAGCGATCCTGGGGCCATTGGTGGGGAATTAAGTTCAACGCCATTCCAATAACACTCCAAATTTCCGCTTGCCAATCCGCCATTTCCTGACCAAAATACAGCTATGCACGCATACCACGGCTATTTTGGGTTTAGCACCGCTCGCTACTTTTACTTTAAAGGTGGCGGGGCCGGAGGGAGTGCGTAGCAGCTAGAATAGCACCGCTTACGAATCACGAACCCCGAGCACCGCAAGGTCCTCGGGGTTTTTTTTCATTTAGGGAGTGAGTAGGTGCGGAGGTGAGTAAGTGAGTAGGTGGTCCGTTGGAACACTTACTCACCTAATCACTAAGAATCTCCATTTTCAAATAACGCCACACATCCAGAACACGATACCTAACGGAGAAAAAACTATGATCATCGTTATGAAACGCGGCAGCGCGCAAGCGGACATCGACAACGCCGTTGCCCACGTCGAGGCACTCGGCCTCAAGCCGGTTGTTATTCAAGGGACCGAGCGGACCGTCATTGCCGCGGTGGGGGAGGAACGGGTCGCGGGGATCGGGTCGCTGGAGAGTTGCCCCGGCGTCGACGAAGTGCTACCGATTCTTGCCCCCTACAAGTTGGCAAGCCGGGAGCTCAAGCCGGAAAGCAGCACGATCACCGCCGGCAGCTTGTCGGTGGGCAACGGCACGATCGGCGTGATTGCCGGACCCTGTTCCGTGGAGACCGAAGAGCAGATTCTCGCGTGTGCCCATGCCGTGAAGGCGGCCGGGGCGTCGGCGCTGCGTGGCGGGGCATTCAAACCGCGCACCAGTCCCTACAGTTTTCAGGGTCTCAAGGAAGAAGGCCTCAAGATGCTCGCCGAAGCCCGCGAGCAAACGGGGCTCGCCATCGTGACCGAAGTCGTTTCGCCCGACGACGTGGACCTCGTAAGCGAGTACAGCGACGTCCTGCAGATCGGAGCCCGCAACATGCAGAATTATCGTTTGCTCGAGGCGGTGGGCAAATCGCATCGGGCAGCGCTCCTCAAGCGCGGGCCGAGCGCGACGATCGACGAATTCTTGCTCGCGGCGGAATACATCCTCGATGGCGGCAACCAAAACGTGATGCTCTGCGAGCGGGGGATTCGCACCTTTGAAACGCACACCCGCTTCACCCTGCCGCTGGCCACCGTGCCGTACGTGCAGCAGCGGACCCACTTGCCGGTGGTGGTCGACCCCAGCCACGGCACCGGCCATACCGACTTGGTGGCCCCCATGGCCAAGGCGGCGATAGCCGCGGGCGCAGACGGCGTGATTGTGGAGGTGCACCCCGACCCCGAACATGCCGCCAGCGACGGTTACCAGACGCTCGACTTCAAGACGTTCGACAAACTGATGGCCGACTGCCGGCGGGTGGCTGCAGCGGTCGATCGGGAGATGTAAGGGGAGGTGCTAAGCCGCGTGCAGGTAATCGGCCGAGCTGAAGTTTTAACCACTGAGGCAAGGAGAACCCGGAAATCGCACCTTACATTCATGCAACGAGCGATCCGAAT
>JBGTEU010000034.1:0-6105 GCA_041747595.1 Bythopirellula sp. | reverse complement strand
GCCCCTGCGGCCGAATTGACGCCGATCACCTTGGGCAGCTCCGGTCACTTGCGCGTGGGACAACGCGTCTATGTCCTGGGCAATCCGTTTGGCTGGGATGGCACGCTCTCGACGGGAATCGTTTCGAGCCTTAACCGCAATTTACCCAGTCGCGTACCGGGTCGTTCGATGCAAGCTCTCATTCAAACGGACGCCGCGATGAATCCCGGCAATTCGGGGGGACCGCTCCTCAACACGAGCGGTCAAATGATCGGCATGTGTGTCGCAATCGCCACGAAAACAGGCCAAAACTCGGGGGTCGGTTTTGCCATTCCGATCGACCGCATTAAAAGTATTGTTCCCGAGTTAATTCAGAACGGCCGGCTGATCCGTGCGGACATTGGCATCACCCACGTGATGGAGACCGACACGGGGCTTGTGATCGCACGGCTTGATCCCCAGGGACCCGCCGCCCAAGCTGGTCTGCAAGGCTTCCGTCGGGTTGTGCAGCGCCGGCAACAGGGCCCACTCGTTTATGAAACCGAACAAATTGATCGAACCCACGCCGATCGCATTCTGGCCGTCGATGGCGAACCGATGAAAACTGGCGTGCGTTTCCGCGATAAGATTTGGGAACACAAACCGGGCGACGTCGTGCGGCTTACGATCTTGCGCGATGGACAGCAACAAGAAATCGACATCACGCTGGGCGCCGATTGAACAAGCGATTCATGGGCAGCGCAGTGAAACGCCCAGGGATGCAATCCCTGGGCGTTGGAAGTGAATCGTCGGAATGACTTTTCGTGCTTACTCAGCCGGCCTGATTGCATCCGCTGCGTCTTGGGCGGCATCGGCAGCATCCTGGGTCACATCGGCAGCACCCTGGACGGCGTCGGCAGCGACTCCCTGACCGGCTTCCGCTGCGTCTCTCGCTTCTTCGCCGGCATCTTCGGCGGCGTCCCTCATATCTTCGGCGGCATCTTCAGCAACCGCGGCTGCATCTTCGGCGGCCGCTTTGGCATCGTCAGCCGCCTTCTCTGCTTCGCTCTTGCAGCCTACGGCAACCAGACAAAGCATCAACATGGCAAGAATGTGCGTGAATCTCATATTAGACCCCTTAAATTCGTGGGACGGAAAACCAACGCGACGGCACAGCTGACTGTTACGGAACACGCCGCGGATTCATCAGTCCTTAATCATGCCGCGCTGGCGAAACAAACACCAGTAAGCGGCGGGCGGAAAGTGCTTCAATTAAAATGTAGCACCGTGCGTCTGGGTCACAACCGGCGAAGCTTCAATGGCCCAAAAACCGCAGACTCATTGACCGTCATTATCCCTACCACTAGATTTAGGGGTTCTTCCATTCCCACTGGCGAATCGGGCTGTTTTGCCGTGAAATCTCCCCGTGTGCATTTGATCTGCGACTTCCTGCGGAAAGCGGCGGGTATCAGTACCGCCGTTGCCGTGGCAATCGCCACGATCGGCATTCCTTTGCCGCTGCCGGGTGTAAAAGACACCAGCGAACTGTTTCCCTGCATGAACTGCGGCTGCGGATGCTTAAATGCCGAGATGTGTTGGCGGGAGTGTTGCTGCTTCACCAACACACAAAAGCTTGCCTGGGCCCAAAAGCATGGCGTGAAAGTCCCTGATTATTTAATCGCGCAAGCTGCCGCCGAAGTTGAACACGGTGAGCACGTAGATTTTGCCCATCTTAAACCCTGCTGCCGTGCTCGGGCGATCGCCGCTAGAGACGCTTCTTGCTGCAGCAAAGACTCCGGAAATTGCGAAACCGAAACCCCCGGACCAGCGTCGGGCATACTTGCTGTTCACGCCCTCAAATGCCAGGGCAACTCGCTGTCGCTCTCGCTGCTGCCTCCTTCGGTGCCCACCGACGAGATCGGCACGCATTTGTCGCTCCTGCCGCAAGAATCAATCTTGCTCTCGGAATCTCATCTCTATGAGCCGCCCACTTTCGCGGCGGTCGTGCCACCACCAGAATTTGCGGCCTGCTAACTCCGCAAGGCTAATTTCTGGTTTTCTTGCTGTTTGTTCCACGGCATTGAGCAAATGATGTCTCTACATCATGGCTCAATATGCAACGGTACGACCACCCTGAGAAAGGATCGAGACACTCGTGTCTTTAAAAAACTTAGTATGCGCCTGCGCTGCGATCTCGTTTGCCGTCGGCATTGTTCACGCCCATGGTCCGCAGCTGCAGATTACGGCCACTCACGGAAAAATCGTTACCCGCGAAATTCTCACCGATGAATACACGCCGCTCACAACCCCCAAGTCCGTGTATGTAATGGAGGTGCTCGATTATCGCGGCGCCTGGTACACCCGCCCCGAGACGGTGCTTAATCCTCCCGGTCATCCCACTACACCCGGACAGCCCACGTATTACTCAGGCCCCGGCCTTGCCTTTGGCGTAGGCCAGACTTTCGCCGTTGGCAGGGTGTTGTCGCTGCGTTTCATTGACGGTCTGCAACTTTGGAACGGCACGACCTTCGGCGATGCCGGATCGGCTGAGCTGCAGTACTATCGCGGTGGCTCGATCGGAGCTGAGGGGCAACTCGTGAATCCGACGGCTTCCATCACGACTGTCGATGGGTCCGCCTCCGATGATTTAGTTTTCTCTGCGATTGCAGATGGCTACAACGACGGAGTTCACGCGACCGCACGCCTTCGTTTTCTCGGCGACGGAACGACGACGGCCGAGGGCCTCGGCACCCTCGCCAGCGAACCAACCGACGGCGTCTATCTGGCGAGCCTTGTGCTTTCCAGCAACGATCCCGAGGTTGCGGATTCCGACCCCTACTACTTTGTGATGCACAAAGGAGTTCCCTGGTCGGACGTGTCTGCAGCAGTTCGTACGCTCGGCTTCCCCAATTCCGCGGTGCAGGTTCTCGGAGTTCCCGAGCCGTCTTCCATCGTATTAATAACGCTTGGAATGCTCGGCGTCTTCGACCGTAGGAGATACTCGGCATGAAACGCCACCGAGCATTCACCTTGGTTGAGCTGTTGGTCGTGATCACGATCATCGGCGTACTAATCGCGCTGCTCTTGCCGGCCGTGCAAAGCGCGCGGGCCTCCGCGCGCTCTGCGAGCTGCAAGAACAACCTTCGCCAAATAGGCATCGCGTTGCACCAGTACTGCGACACTCACGCCGGTGATTTCCCCGAATGGTGGCACTTGGATGGGGCCAATCGGTCGTGGATCTACACGCTCGCCCCTCATTTTGAAAACGTCGATTCCCTGCGAATTTGTCCCGAGGACCCGCTTAGGAAGGAGCGGCTCGACGCGCGGGCCACGAGCTACGTGGTGAACGATTATCTAGCGGCACCGACTATTCCCGATGCCGTGAGGAATATTAACAAGGTGTCGGCCACTAGCAAATCGATGGCCGTGTTCGAGATCGCCGACAAGCAAGATCCCGATCCGATGTACGAGCACGCACACGCCTCCCAATGGTTTTCAGCGCTCAATCAAAGCTGGGGGCTCGTCCCGACAAAAGTCAAAGATGACATCCAATTGGATCGTCACTTCCGTGGTTCACATTACTTATATCTCGATGGCCACGTGGAGTTGATCCAACAAGAGGTTATTGAGCGCTACATCGACTTGAACATCAATTTCGCCAAACCCGAATAAGCAACCATGAAAACCGTAAATTCGACATTCTTCCTGGCTTGCCTCTTCGCGAGCCACGCGCACAGCCACGGTACACCCATGCACGTGGAAGTTATCGATAATCGCCTGACCGTAAGCCATCCTGATGACCAAGCTTTTGCGCCGCCCATCTTCGGACAAGGTGATGGCGATGATGACTTCACGGAGATGCTATTTCTCCCCACGCTGGGGAATATTGTCCTCTGGGACAAGCCGGGCCTTGAAATTCATGGCATGAATGACAACACGAGTCTCTCGATTGAAATCTTAGCTCGTCCTGTCATCGATTCTTCACCCGCTCAGAAGCGCGTGCTTTGGTATTGGAACCCTCAGACACAAACCGTGGAAACAGCAGCTGCGGACTTTCACCTTTTGGGAACGGAATTGCGCTCGCTCACGCTGTCGGCTAGCAGTCAAACCACTCCATTACCCTTCTTGCTCAGCAATCCCATGACCGGGCAAACCGGCTTTCACAATCATGGCCTGCTGTATTTCGCACTCGACGACGACAACTCAGCGCCTGCGGGGATTTACGGTTTTTTTGCTCGACTCACGTCGAACCAATATGACCCGTCCGATCCGTTTCTGATGGTATTTAATTACGCTACAGATTACGAATCATTGATCCCGGCCAGCCTGGCGATTCACGCAGCCGGCACGCTTGCCGGGGATTATGATCTTGATGACGACGTCGATGGCCGCGATTTTTTAGTTTGGCAGCGACTTTACGGTTCGACTACTCGAACGGTCGCTGACGGATCGCTCAACGGCGTGGTCGACTCGCCAGATCTTACCATCTGGCAACAGGTTTACGGCACCCAATTCGGCGCGCTCACCGCACTCTCGACGCTACAAGTCCCCGAGCCAAACGTGTTCACACTGCTTTGCACCGCTCTTACCATGTTGGCGAGCCGTAAGCGTCAGCGCCCGGAGGTCAAAAAGCATGATCAATAATTCTTGCCGCTCTTGCGAATATGCACCATAGGCGGGTCATTGCTCTGCAATTGACCCCGCACCACCTTCGCCACAAAAATGCGGTGATCGCCCGAATCGCAATGCGAGACCGGTTCGCATTCCAAGTGCCCCAGGCAATCGGCGAGTATCGGCACGGCCCGGGCACAATGCGTCACGTTGAGACCTTCAAACGCCGGTTCGCCCGGCTCAAAGCCCTTACCAAAGTGCTTGAGCAAGTCGAATTGCTTTTCAGCGACGAGATTCAAGATGAAGGGGTCGCCCCGTGAAATCCAATCTTCCACATAGCGTCCTGATTTGACGGCGACCGTAACCATCGGCGGATCGAACCCCGCCTGCATGACCCAACTGGCGAGCATGCCGGTCGCGCGGGTGCCGCTTCCGACGGTGAGAATAAAAATGCCGCTGGGAACTCGCCCCAACACCGAATCAAACTCATTGAGGCCCATGGCGAGTTCTCAAAGCTGAAAATATTGTATCTATGAAAACGCTTTATCTTCTGACGGCACGGCCCAGCTTCTGCTCCACGCTGTCGACCTTTGCGGTGAGCCGTCCACTTTTGCCGCGGCGATAATCAAGTTTCGCCGAGCAGGTGACCCGGTCCGAGTGTTCCGCCAGTTTTTCAATGCACAAGCGCATCAAGCGAAGCACTTCGTCCAGCTCACCTTCGACGATTGTTCCCATCGAATGGACTTCGTAGTCGAGCCCACTCTTGTCAACGAGGTCGATGCACTCGGCCACGTACTGACTGACGCTTTCGCCGACCCCCATGGGAACAATGCTCATCTCCAACAGGACCATCACCGCCTCCGCACAGAATTCTGCTAGCACACGCGTGCATTCTACGGAGATTTGCCGCGATGTCGACCTGAATTGCTAGCACTCGCAATTATGGAATACCACAAATGGGCCTGCCAACGGCTACATCGCCCTTCGCGGAGCGAACTCAATTCCATACTCTTCGCTCTTTCCATTGAGCGTCTGGAAGTCAGGCTTCCAGTCGACCCGCTCCCGCGTCCCTGAATTGTGCTGACCCCTCGGATCATGTCGTCGCGAATCTTGCTCTCCGTTTTATCGGCTTCCCTTGCGTGTGGCGCTTTCGCGGCTCCGCGCGCATGCGCGCAATCGGTTGGTGGACGCAATTCGAACTGGTCTCCCTACCGACCCGCCGCGATGGCTGAAAAAACTATATCTGAAAAAACCGTGGAGCATGAGTCCGCACCAATCACTCCTTCGCAATACGTCGATTGCGAACCTTGCCCACCAGAGTATGGCGAATTTATTTCGGACATGGAGCTCAGCCAAATGCGCGATCCGCGTGGCGGCTACATCATGCAGCCCGCTGCGGCGCAACCGATGTTCGTCAATCAATCGGCCGGCAACCCCTTCATGACTGCCCAGCCGGCCAGCGGCAATTGGGATTGGGAAATCCTGCCCGCCGATGTGATCTGGCATTCCTACATGGCCGGCGCCAAGGAATCGCGG
>JBGTEU010000033.1:0-1810 GCA_041747595.1 Bythopirellula sp. | reverse complement strand
CGGCAGCGTGCGCAACATCCGCCGCGAAAGGTGGGGCCATTCGCTTGTTAAGAGCCAGCCCATAACCAACCAAAACGTCACCGAACCGACCGCCGTAAACAGCATCACGGCATCGCGAATATCAAAGCGGGTTTCGCTGATCGGCCAGATGCTGATCCAGCCGATAAAACAGGCTTGCAGATAGAGCATCCGTTTGCGGAGCGTGGTCGAGCGGTTTTCGCTGGGGAAGGAAATCTGCGCCGTCGCAGCCGCGTGGAGCAGGCTGAAGATCACAATATAAAACGACATCGCGGCGAGATTGCCCAGCCAAAACGAAGCGCTGCGAACATCGACGAAGTTTTCCTCGATCATGTCCTCGACAAACGACACCGTTCCCCAAAGTACCATTGCCAGACAAAGGACGAGCAGCAGAGAAATCAGGGCTTGCGTGTGCTTGACTTTGGCAGACGTACCGGCCAGCAGCCCCAGCATCGAAAGCCCCATCGAGAGCAGCACAAAGTACAGCACCATGAAGAGAATCAGAGGCGTATCGACCCCGCGCAACAGATACGTGAAAGCGATGCACGGGGTCACCGCGCAGAGATACACCAGCATTTGTACCGCGGCGCTACCGAGTTTCCCCGTGACGATTTGGCTTGCCGTGAGCGTGGTGATCGAGAGTAGCTCGTAAGTATTCTCTTCCTGCTCGGCGGCCAACGACCGAAACGCCGAGAATGGCACGATCAACGTGAGCGGAAACGCAAGTATCACCGCATACACGTAGAGCATTCGCGGTCCCGACGCCACGTAATAGACGTCCGGACCGACAATCGCCACGACGGCAAAACTGGCGGTCCAACAAGCAACCAAGACCACCAAAAAAGTGACGACGAATTGCCGGCTCTTGAGGGCTTGCCGCGTTTCTTTGACCAATATCGGATTCAAACGGTCGGCAAATTGTTCGCCGCGGCGAATGGCATCATCCAGCCAACCGCGTGCGGAGGGCTGTTCGGCAGTTAAAGCCTCCGTGCTCATTGCACTCTCCCTTCGGTGACGTGCAGAAACACATCTTCGAGACTTTTCGTTTTGCTCGAAAACTCGAGGATCCGAAAACCGGCCGCGACAAGCTCGGCAAGCAGCGTCGCTTGCTCCTCTTGTCCGCCGTCGTGCGTACAGAGCACAAGCTGATTTTCAACAGCGACTTCGCTGATGTCGCCACGTGCTTTCAGCCATTCCACTAGCGGAGCAAGGTCACCCAGGAGGCGAACCCGCACACGACTGGTCGCTTCGTACTGCGCGCTAATTTCCGCCACGCTGCCGGTAGCTAGCAACTTACCCTGCTCGATAATCGCCACCTTGTCGCAAATCTCGGCAAGCTCCGTGAGAATATGCGAACTGATCAACACCGCTTTGTTCATCGCGGAAAGTTGCTCGATCATCTCACGTAGTTCGATCCGCGCCCGCGGATCGAGCCCCGCGGCGGGTTCGTCGAGAATGAGCACCGCTGGATTGTGAATCATCGTTCGCCCCAGGCAGAGCCGTTGCTTCATGCCTTTGGAGAGCGCGTTGATCGGCTTCTCAGCCATTGTGTTGAGCAGAGTGAATTCCATCACCGAGTCGATGGCGATGCTGCGTTCCGTTCCGTGCAACCCGTACGCTCGCGCGAAGAAGTCGAGATATTCGCGGACGTTCACATTCTCGTAAGTTCCAAAATTATCGGGCATGAAACCGAGCCGCCGCCGCACTCGGTCGGGATCATCCACCACCGAGAAACCATCGACGAACGCATCGCCATAAGTTGGCTCGTCGAGTGTCGCCAGAATCCGCATGC
>JBGTEU010000032.1:0-6382 GCA_041747595.1 Bythopirellula sp. | reverse complement strand
ATTTAATCCCTGCGGGATATCAGAGCCGTGTGCGACTGGTAAATCCAATCGACAAATAGTCGCGATAATTTCAATTCACCCATTTAAAAAACCTGAAGAACCAAGAAATTAGAACTGGCCTTCGGGACGATGTTTTCAATTGCTATGCTTTTCTCCCCTCGCATGCGCCTGAAGCCACTCGCCCGATTTTGCCATCGTTTGGCAACGGCTACGAATGCGGGGATTCAGGATCGCAAGATTTGGGCCGACGAAGCCCAACGAGGCTCCTCCGCTGAACGTGCCGCGGCCGCAGTGATTCGCGATCGGCTCGCGGCGGGGCATTCCATCGCCGATGCGCTGCGTGCTACGGGAGAATTCTATCCGCCCCTCTTTCATCAAATGGTCGAAGTCGGTGAAGTCAGCGGGCGGCTTGGCGAAAATTACAAACGACTCGCTCGGCATTACGACCGCACGTTGGCGGCCAACCGCGATTTTCGCAGCCGATTGTCGTGGCCGATCATGCAATTGGGGCTCGCGTTGTTTGTGATCGGCGTGCTGATTTATATTTTAGGGATATTGCCCGTCAACAGGACCGCGGCCGGCGTGCAAGTCGATACGCTCGGTTGGGGTCTCGTTGGCACGTCGGGACTCATCATCTACATCAACATTCTCATATTGATCGGCATCGCGCTGTTCTTGTTTGTTGAATCGATTCGACGTGGGATGGGCTGGACCCACTTGATGCAACGGCAACTCACGCAGCTCCCCGTGATCGGCGGGGCATTCAAGACGCTGGCCCTCGCCAAGTTCACCTGGGCATTGCAACTTGTGCTCGACACGCCGATGGATATTCGCAAGGCCCTGGTCTTGGCGCTCAATGCGACGGGTAACGACTATTACGCTCGACACGGCGCAAGTGTTGCCAACCGTATTGAACAAGGTCGAAGCGTGACGCAATCGCTCGCCGCCACGGGGCTGTTTCCGAGTGATCTGCTCGACAGCATCGCGGTGGGCGAAGAGAGCGGAAGGCTTGTCGAAACCATGGAGCGCGAAGCGCGCGAATACGAAGAGCGCTCGGGCGCGGCGATCGCGATTCTCGCTCAATTCGCCGGCTATGTCATCTGGCTGTTGGTGGCGGCGTTCATCATCGTGATGATTTTCCGCATGTTTTCATCGTATGTGGATACGATTCATAGTCTCAGCCAACCATGAGTCCTGGGTAAGGTATAATTTATCACATCGTCCCTATGCTAGATTTATTTTCCTAGATGATGCTAACATGCCGCTCGCTGCAGATACATTAACGAAGCAACTTCAACTCGCCGACCTGTTGTTGACGGGAAGGGATCGCATGCTGGAGCCGCAGGATTTGCCGGGACGATATGGCCGCGTGGTGCAGGCTCTCGATCAAGTGCTTGTGGCTTGCGATAGCGAAGCCGTAGTCGGCGGCGGTTGGGCCGTATGGCGACATGGTTATCTCGGCCGAGTGACGCAGGACGTCGACATCGCATTGCCGGCGGATCGCGTTGATGAATTTTTGCGAGTCGCGGCGGTAAGTGGCTTTGACATTTTGAACAGCTCGGCGGGGAATTGGCCGAAGTTGCATCATCGGGATACTAATATCGACGTTTACATTTTACCCGAAGGTGGGAGGCCTGGCACGACTGCTCATCCTGCCCCCACGACGATTCCGCATCCCCAATTGATGGGCGCGGAAAAAGGCAAATTAAAATACATTACGCTCTCCGCACTGGTTGAACTCAAATTGGCTGCCGGCCGTTTGCGAGATGAGGCAGACGTTATGGAACTTATCCGCGAAAACCGTGAAAGAATCGGTGACTTGCAGCAACACCTGTCACGCGTGCATTCGCAATATGCTGAGCGTTTTGCTGAGCTTGTCGTACAGAGCAATGATTGATCGCGGTTGAGTTAACCCTCATGCACAAACCGCACCGCATAGATCGGCGGCATATTGTTCGAGACGCTTTGCCACGATTCGCCGCCGTCTTCCGAGACCCACAAATTTCCGGTGGTCGAGCCCATCGCAAGCCTCTCGCCCGTGTTATCAACGTCCAACGCGTGACGGAACACGATGTCGTAGGCCTTGTCCGTGGGAAGACCGGCGGTTATTTGGCGGAAGCTCTTTCCGCCGTCGGTGGTTTTGGTCACGACAAACCGCGCGTCCTTGGGGATGCGAAATTCGTCTTTTGTCGCCGGCACGAACCACGCCGTCGCTGGGTCGTGGGGGTGGACCGCAACGGCGAAACCGAACACCGCGGGGTCGACGTCGGTGATTTCTTCCCAACTTTCGCAGCCGTTCGTCGAATGGAACATGCCATTGTGATGCTGAATCCACAGGTGATCGAAGTTCGCCGGGCAAGCGACCATGCGGTGCGGGTCTTGGATGACTGGATTGTACGCTTCTTCGGGGGGCATGTACTCGGCACGCAATCCCGTGCTGCAACAGTTCCAACTCGCGCCGCCGTCACGCGTTTGCCAAGCTCCGCCGCAGGAGACGGCAATAATCACATGTTGCGGATCGTTGGGATCGACGGCGATCGAGTGAATCCCAGGATCGTCCTTGCCACCGCCGAACCATTTCATCCGCTCCTCGCGGTTCCAAAGCGAATCGACCAATTGCCAACTGTCGCCCGCATCGTCGCTGCGAAACAATCCGCCGGGAATCGTGCCGCACCAGAGTGTGCGATTATCACTTCCGCCCGTTTCGAGCGACCAGATTTCCTTGAGCGCCGCCGGTTTCATGTTGGGCGAACCATCGGCCTGCGGCATGCGGTCGGGGAGCGTCGCCCCCTCGGGAAACTTGGGGGCCGCCACCTCGGTCCAAGTCTTTCCTTGATCGCTGCTTCGATGCAAGTGGGCGCCGAAATGGCCGAGCTCGAGCGCCGCGTACCAATTGCCGGTGCGTGGGTCGGCGAGCGACATCGTCACCGGGGAAGCCAAAAACGCGAGGTCGGCAATTTCCCAATTGCCTGCGGCGGATCGTTTGAGCGTGAACAAGCCCTTGCGGCTGGAAACGTGGATGGTGTTGGACATGAGAGGACTATAGGACAATGGACTGTGGGACTGTGGGACTGTGGCGGATCAATTTTTGACCCTATCCTCCTGATAGGGCCTGCATAACGTAGATTTCCGAACTGATTTTGATGGGATCGGAAAGTCCCAGGCGGTCGACGATCATCTGTCCATCGACAAAGATCATCACATGCCGACGCAGGCGATTTTGATCGTCGAGGATGTAGGTTCGCAACTGATCGCGGCCCGCGAGCGCCGCGTCCAACGCCGCGCCAACCGTCTCGCCGACGACTTCGACCGGTTCGCTGTTGACGAACGACTGCAGGTGACTGGTAAAATGCACAACCGCCATGGTGCGTGAATTATGGTCGGGAAAAAGGCGTTTGAAAAGATTTGTTTTTTAAGAAGTGCGCAATGAGCGAAACCATTCCGACACCGATTCCTCGTGCCTGGTGGCAACGCCTGCGCGGCTGGCTGCTGTCGAAAGTCGCGGTGCGAATTTATTGGGTCGTGAATGTTGTTCTGTTGTTGGGCACGCTCGGCTGGATTTTGTTTGACGGCAAGTTCCATGAAGCCGCGCTGCAATTTATTAGGCACGTGCGCGCGTTCGGAAACGATGAGTCCGTGTTGGGCGTAGTCACGCCGCTTATGTGGCCGCGTGTCGATGCCCTGTGGTTGGTAGTGGTTGCCGCCTCGATCAGCGCCGTTGGAATTTTGGCGGGACTGGCTGCGGGCTCCGCCCAACAGCGTGGCATCCGCTCCTGGCTTGCCGTCATGATTTTACTGGCCGGCTGGCTCACGTTGTACACCACCTGGCCGCAGATTGCCTGGCAAGGACGGGTCTGGCGTGCCCGTAGCGCGATTTCAGAATTCGAGAAGGTTTCGGAAGCGCTCTTGGCCGATTGGCCCGATTCCGACGGCGATCTTGATGGGCTTGGCCCTTACATGGCCTATCCGATTGGCAGTCCGCGCACGCTCATGTTCATGTCGATCCCTCGTATTCCAAGTACCGGCTATCATGTTTCCACCATTCAGCGCGGCGAAGAGGATACCCTTCACTTTCAATTGGCTGGCAACGACGAGGGGGTTTGGCTCGTGCGACGGAGTGACGATCAAGGGCCGCAGCCGTTTTATAGCGGGTTGGAAGGGGAATATATTCCCCTGCGGTTTCACCACATCCGCGGCGGTTGGTTTCTGGTGCAGTACATGTACGCACCCATCGTGCCGGCGGAAATTCCCCACAGTTCTCCGCGGCGATAATCAGGCGAGCAACTCATGCAGACCTTCATTGACGGTTACTCTTGGACTAATTCCAGTTTGGCCAGCGAGACCTGCCCGAGACGCGAGTAGTTGATCGACTCGCCAAGGATGCGTGCCGCTTCCTGATCGGCATGAAAGCCCGAGGAGTTCTCCGCTTCCACGTAATCGACATAAAAACTCGCATGGCGTTGGTGTTCCCACGCTTCGGCGAGTTGCTCATCGGTGGCGCCCGCCTCCTTGGCGGCCTTAATATCGTCGATCAGATCCACCAGGGCATTGAGCGCGATTTCCACCAAATGCCGATGCCGGGTTTGGATGCCTTCGGCGCGGGCGACAAGTTCTTCATCGCTGTATTTGTGGCACGTTCCGCATGAGTTGTTGACGTTCAGCAAAGGGCTGCGGACGTGGTGGTCGCTGACCTTGGTGCCACCGACGCGCTTGTAGGGCATGTGACAATCGGCGCAAGTCACCCCCGAACGGGCATGAATCCCCTGCGACCACAATTCAAACTCCGGATGCTGGGCTTTGAGCATCGGTGCGCCCGTTTCAGCGTGAACCCAATCCTTGAACCCCTCTTCCTCATAATATTGGTAGGCCGCGTCGACGGTCAGGCCATGCTTCCAAGGATACGTGAGCCGCTTTTCCTCGCCCTTGAAATAGTATTCGACGTGGCACTGCGCACAGACGTAGGTCCGCATTTCCTGGCGGGTCGCCATTTTGTTCACGTCGTAGTCGGCGATTCCTTCGCTCGCTTTTGCGGCGGCAATGCCCTCGATAAACGCCGGTCGCGTGATCCGCAAGGCCATCGTCGTGGCGTCGTGGCAATCGATGCAGGCCACCGCGTGGTTCACGTGTTCCTTGGCCTCCATGTAGGGCATCGCGTTGAGTTTGTCGAAGCCGACCATGATGTCGCCATCGCCCAATTTCTTCATCGCCGAATACGTCGACGCATGGCAATTGATGCACGTGCCCGGTTGGCCAACCTTCTGCCGTTCGGTGTAAAGCTGATCGGTGAGCATGTAGGCATGCCCCCGTTCCTCGCGGAAGTCTTTGCTGAATGCGTAGCCCGCCCACATTCGTTTGAGTTGGGGAATCGTTTGCAACTTGCTTTGGGAAACGATGTCACGCGGATCCTCGGCCGTCGGCGTTCGAGGCAGGGCTTCGCTGCCACCGTAGGTTGTTTGCACCATGTCTGCCGTTTTGAGATAATCGTCGTACTGCTGGGGAAAATTCTGACCCCACAGTGCCGGGTCGGGAGTGTCGTCGGTCACTTCCACCACCCGGGCGAATGGCACGCGGGCTTCTTGCTTGTGCTCGAAAATATCGGTGAGCATGTAAGCCACAAAGAAGCAAGCCACACCGGAGAGCATCGCGATGAGCAGCAACATTCCGAGCGAGAGTTTTCCGTGTCGATCCATTTTCGTACCTGTTAAGAGTCATGCCCGACGGTCGAGTGGCAGCGGATGCACGAATTGGTTTCGACCTTGCCGCTGGGGCCGGGCAAGGGATCGATGTCGTGCGTGATTTGTGAATGGCAGTGTCGGCAATTCGCTTCGACCACCCCTTGGTTGTATTCATGCATTTGAATCTGATCCGGGAAATTCCCGGTCGTGAAGGCGAGCGAATGGAAAAAACCATTCCGCGATTTGCAGTAGTACTTGCTGACCAAACCGTGCGGCGCGTGGCAATCATTGCAGGTGGCGAATTTGCCGTGCGAGGATTTGACCCACGCATCGAATTGTTCGCGCATCACGTGGCAATTCGCGCAGGCCTCGGGATTGTTCGTCAGATACGAGGCCCCATCGGCATAGCCGAACGTGAACAATCCAAGTCCGGTCGCGGCCCCGATTAGTACGGCGGTCAAGACATAGAGCAGCGTGACGCCGGCAATGATTTTACCACTGCGGGTGACAGGGATGGGTGACATGAGACATGCATGTCATTCTGAAAGGAGTCTACGACTTGAAGAATCTTGGTTAGCCCTGATTGCGTATTGAGTACGTGCGCCAGATCTTGGCCAGATCCTTCAGTCGGCAAGCCTCTCTCAGGATGACACGAAATGAGAACTAGTGACAAACAAGACACCCGCTATGGTAAGCCGCAATCAACT
>JBGTEU010000031.1:0-3879 GCA_041747595.1 Bythopirellula sp. | reverse complement strand
CCATCTGGGCATAGATTTTCTTGCCGCCTTTGCGGATCCGCTCGATGGAATCGCGGAGCTCATTCAATTTGCCACGGGAGAGCGACGCGTTGCCGATTTCCAACACGATGGCTTCGATATTCTTGTCGTCAGCGGCCTTGTCGAGCCGCGCGATCGTCTTGCGAAGATCGATGCCCAGATCACCGAAGAGCGACACTCGCCCCGACGACTCGGGAAGTTCCCCTTCGATCTTGATGTGAGCGAGCCGTACCTTGGTGGGCTTCTTTTCCTCGGTTTTCAGTTCTTCTTTTTTCTCGGCGGACTCTTTGTCAGCTTCTTTTTTGTCCGAAGAATCTTTCGCTTTGGCAGATTTCTCTTTGTCCTCGGACTTGGCTTCCGACTCTTTGCTGGCTTCGGCCTTCGGCTTCTCAGCCGTGGCCTCGGCTGCCATGAGCGGCGAGACGCACAATCCGCCTGTTAAACTTGCTGCTAGCAATAGTGGAAGAAAAGCAAACGACAAAAAACGCTGACGCATAGTACACCTCTTTGTTGGCGGCCACGGCGAGAACTGCCCAGCCTCGATATTCTAAGAATGTTATTTCACGAAGTGCCCCTCAGCGGGGTCCACACTCGATTATAGGGCCTATTGGACAGAATTTCGCCCGTGGCCAACATATCTTGCCCAGAAATGCTCCCGCTAGTGAAAAATCCGTCAGTTTGCGCCGCAATGGCGACACATTCCAAGCCAGGATCGGACTGGAACAGCACGGCCCGGTTTGCTATTTTCCCCGCCCCGTTTCCAACAAGCTGTCAGTTCCCATGCGAGCCATTGTCGGCCTCCTGGAGTACAACGATCCATGCAACGCATCATCCTTTGCTCATCTCTTGCAGCATTCGTATCCGCTTGGGCAGCGACGTTTGTGTTGGCAGCCCCGCCGCTGTGGGAGCAATTGGTTCCGCGCAAGAATGTTTCCGCCGAGGTCGGGCAGGAATACCCGCTTGCCGAAACAAATGGTCCCTGGCTGGTGATGGCTGCGTCGTTTACCGGTGAAGAAGGGAAAGCCCAGGCGGAAGAATTGGTGGCCGAGCTACGTAACAAATATCGCCTGCCGGCGTATTACTACGGCATGACCTTTGAAATGGAAGACGTGAATCCGGGCCGGGGAGTGGACGACTACGGGGGCCCCATCAAGCGGCGCTACAACCGGGGCAATAGCGTCGTGGAACATGCCGTGCTCGTGGGCGAGTTTCCGTCCATCGACGATGCCGAAGCGCAGAAAACGTTAAAACAAATCAAACAGATCGCTCCCGAGGCACTCAAGATCGAAGAGGGGGAAGAAAACACGCAAAGCATGGCGACGTTGCGCGAGATCCAAAACGTGGTCCGCGAGAGAATTAATCCGAACAAAAAACGCGGCCCCATGAGCGATGCTTTTCTGACGCGGAACCCGATTTTGCCCAAGGAATTTTTTGTCCCTCAAGGAGTTGACCCCGAAGTGGCCAAGTGGAACGAGGGGCTCGAGTATTCATTGCTCAAGTGCCCCGGGACATACTCGATTCGGGTGGCGACTTTTAGTGGCCGAGCGACGTTTGAAATGATGGGGCAGAACTCCCAAAAACAATTGGCCAAGACAAAAGGCAAAGACTCTCTTGCCGAAGCGGCCCGCAACGCCCATCTGATGGCCGTCGCATTACGGCAGAAGGGCTGGGAAGCCTACGAATTCCACGATCGTCAAGAAAGCTATGTCACGGTCGGCTCCTTTGAATCGGGGCAGCAACTAACCGATGGGCGGATCGCTCTTACCGGTCACGAGGCACAAACGATTGTGAACACCTTCGGGGCGACCACGCCGAACAACATTTTCGAGAAGCCGGCAACCCAGGACAAGCAGTTAGAGAATTTGCAGAAGCAACGGTTCAACAATCTTTTCTCGCAAGGCCGCGGCGAGGCCGCCGAGGGTTTGCATCCGAAGCGGTTCGTGGGCCTGCCGTTCGACATCATCCCCGAACCGGTCAGCGTGCCGAAAAAATCGATCAGTTCGGCTTATGCTCGGAACTGAAAACCTCGCACGCCAAGTTGCAAGCGAGCCGCTGGCGGCTTAGCGCCTGACTCGCTATAACCCGGGACATGAAATCGCCCGCGCATCATTTAGTCCTCGGTACCACCAATGCCCATAAGGGCCGAGAGCTTGCCGAATTGCTGGAGCCTCATGGCTTTGAGATTCGCACGCTCGGGGATCTGCTCTCAAGCAAAAATGGGCCCAATCCGCTCGATGTGGTGGAGGATGGCGATTCCTTCGCGGCCAACGCCCGCTTGAAGGCCGCACAGCAAGCCAAGCATTTGCACGCCTGGGTACTCGCCGACGACAGCGGGCTTGAAGTCGACGCACTCAATGGCGCGCCGGGAATTTATTCGGCCCGTTATGCCGGCAACTCTGCCACGGGAAACGGCGTCGATGCCGACAACAACGTGAAGCTGCTTGCAGAACTCGCCGATCTGCCCGACGAAAAGCGCGGGGCGAGATATTTCTGCCACGTAACCCTCGCCGATCCCACGGGCGCGATCCGCGCGGAAAGCTCGGGCGAATGTCGCGGGCGAATCCGCACGTCCCCTGCGGGGACGAATGGGTTTGGCTATGACCCGCTATTTGAAATCCGTGAGTACCATCTGACATTCGGCGAACTGGGGCCGAATGTGAAGGCCGCTCTCAGTCATCGCGCGCGGGCCATGCGGGCAATCTTGCCGCAGTTGGTCGCCTTGGTTGCAGCGGATGAATGGCGTTGAATTCTTTCGCGCAAAATTAAAGAGCCGTTTCGAACTGATGAAATTCGAAACGGCTCAATAAAAAAGTGCGGTCAGATGTATGACGGTAATATAGCTCAAATCGGCAAGTCGTCAAAGGGATTTGCTCAAATACGGCAAACACCGCGATTGAAACTTGCCCAGTTTGACAGCAAGCTACAGTTACCCATCCCGCAGACGCGGGTCGAGCGCGTCCCGCACGCCATCGCCCAGAAAATTAAGTGCGAGCAGCGTGGTCCCCAGCGCGATGCTGGGAAACAGAATCAGCCACCAATAAATCTTCACGGGCGTGATGACCTTGATTCCTTCATTCGCCAGGAGTCCCCACGAGACGTCAGGGGGTTCGACTCCCAAGCCGAGGAACGAGAGAAATGCCTCGAACAACATCACCCGCGGAATTGTGAGCGTCAGATACACGAGCACGACACTTAGCAAGTTGGGGAGCAGGTGCAGAAAGATAATCCGTGTTTGGCTGGCGCCCAGCGAACGGGCTGCTTCGACGAACAATTCGTGCTTGAGCGAGATCACTTGCCCGCGCACGACGCGGGACATCGTGAGCCAATAAATCGCACCGACCACGAGGAAAAACACCGTGATCCGATTGATGCCCCAATAGGCCAACTCATCGGCAATGCTTTCCTCGCCGAGAATCGTAAGCAAGAAGATCACGACAAAGATAAAGGGGACCGAATACAGAACGTCGACGAACCGCATCATCGCGTCGTCGATCCAACCGCCGCAGTAGCCGGAGACGGCGCCATAGGTGACGCCGATAAGGAGCGACACGATGGTCGCCACCAATCCCACCAAGAGCGAAACACGTGCCCCCCAAAATAGTCGCGCGAGCGTGTCGCGTCCCAGCACGTCGCGGCCGCAGAGGGAGTTAATGCTGCGATCACCGAACAGGGCATGCCGCGTGCGGACCATCCAGCGACTCAAACCGCCGAGATTGGGAAACCCCAGTCTGCGGTAAGGGGCTTGAATCGTGTCTTGAATCTCCGCTTCTTTGCGTCGCAGGGCATCTCGGGCCGCGTGGTATTCTTCCTCCGACTTGTCGCCGGCTGCCGCGAAGTCACTTTTCAAGGCAACTAACTCTG